>CAUUUQ010000001.1:0-87185 GCA_963548345.1 uncultured Atopobium sp.
GCACTTCTTTTAAACACCTGAAATGCTTGCTTACACCACTTTTCGGGACACGACCGCTAAGCTTTAATTATAAGAAATCATGTGGTCTCTGGTTAATTGTTGTAGCTCTCATTATTTTTGCAGCTACCGTAATAGGCGGAAAACAGATTATCAATATGTCCGTATTTAGCTTTGGATATGTTGCTGCCTTCTTATCTATAAATACAAATAAGAAAGTTCTCAATAAGTTTTCTGATGGTCCTTCAAGTAAGTTCCAAAACAAAATGTCTTTGTACGCTGTAATTTTCTTATTCATTTTGATGTTTTTATTAGGTGGTCCATTTTTTGCAACAGAAAACTGGAGACTTATTTGGTTGGGCGCATTAATGGCCACTGCACTGCACTTTTTTCTCTATTACTTTGTACACGGAAAATCAATGATCTATTTGGCCATACTCTGCGCCGTCAATATTGCTGCAGGATATATTTTTCCAGATATCCCACTGACAGTAACTGCCTATATTGATGCGGCAATTAAACTTGGCTTTGGAATATATCTGCTCTTTTTCTCAAAGCCAACACAACAAAAATAACCTTCGCCTAGAGTCCGTGCGCATCAAATGTGTCCTTGACCAAAGCCACAAGCATTGGTATGAACACAGCTACCCCTGCTAAGAGCATTGGATTATCACGCACTTCTGGAATGGCCTGTAAGAAATTCTGCAGATCGTAGACAAGACCAACGGCAACAGCAATAAGAATAGGTGCCAGAATAATCAAAATAGGATTTGGTGGTTTACGCATAAGGATGCTTTCTTTTACAAGTACTGCACATGCAGCGGTCCAATAGAGCAAAGATACGTATCAAGCCACATTCTGGCTTTTCTTCCTTACTTCTTCCCTACTTCTTACGCTTAACCTTAATTTGAATGCCAGAGGTATCTGGACGAGGCGATGTAGAAGCAACAGCGGGTTTCTCGCCATTTACAAAAGCGGAGAAACGCTGGCGGAAGCGATTCCACTTATGGTAGATAGGCTCGTGGTCATGAGATCTGAGGCCCAAAAGCATGCTTGCCGCCAGAGTTGGAAGCAGATACTCGATGGCGCGCCAAAGTACAAAGCCTGCAGCAATTTCCTCGCCAAACATATGGCCAAACAGGAAGGCAAAGCCACCCTCAGCGCCACCAGTGCCACCAGGAAGTGGAATGGCCGAGGTCAAGAGCTCAAGCATTGAACCAGATGCAAGGCAGGTCAGAAGGTCTGCGGGTTGGCCGAGTGCACGCAGAACAAAGTATGGAAGTGCATAAAGGCAGCCAAGCTGGACCAAGGTAACCAGCAGGACAACGCACATCTCTGGGATGTTCTTTGCGGCAGTCTTAAAGCCGTTAGAAAACTCATCTACCTGTGTGTTAATGATGCCATGCCAGTGATCGTATCGTTTTACAATACGCAGCCTAGAGAGCAATCTTAAGCCCCAGTTACCCACTGTCTTTACCATTTTAGGAAGCAGGCAAATGGCCAAGATTACTGCAACCATTACTATCTTTGCGCCAAACAAAATAACGCCAATGACCGTTACGTCGCCAAATTGCTCGTAG
Source organism: uncultured Atopobium sp. (assembly GCA_963548345.1). GTDB lineage: Bacteria > Actinomycetota > Coriobacteriia > Coriobacteriales > Atopobiaceae > Lancefieldella. The sequence continues at coordinate 1,578 of CAUUUQ010000001.1, forward strand.
AAATAATTGGCCCTAAAGATGAGCATAAGAGCTGCAAAGATGCCCTCGCCCGCCTCGTACATAACAAAGCGCGTGAACTGCAAAGCTCCTGCTTGACCAACAGAAATGCCTGCACGAGTTAGGCGATAAATCTGAGCGGGAGCAGCGCCAGCACCATTTGGCGTAAGGTTCATGAAAAAGATGCCCGACGCCTCAACGCTCATCAAGTCACGGACACCAACAGGACTCTCGGGGTCTGTAATAACCGAAATCACGTAAGCGAGAATACCCAGGAAATAGTAGACAAAGTAACAAAGAGCGCCAGCAATAAGCCAACCTGTATCTACATCTGCTAGGGCAACAACAAACTCATCAAACTGACCAGAAAAAACGATATAGAGTGCGTACAGTATTACAACCGCAAAGAGGAAGAGAATGCTCTTTCTAACTTGGCCAAAGCTCTCTTTTGCCTCTTCTACCTGCTCGGATGAAGAAGTAGGAGCAACACTAATCTTAGGCTTTTTGGTTGAAACACCCTTAACGGTTGTAGATCCAATCTTCACCGTTACCTGCGGTGTAGATGAGGGGTGCTCGGTTTCAGACGCGCCATCTGGGCGATCCATGGGCACCTCCTTGGACTCTGGATCACAATACGTGTACAGAAACAACACTCTGTGCAGGTATGCGATGCAACCTCAATGGGTTTCTCGCCAACTACCTGCTTTCATTTTACATGAACCGCTCAAGTATACTCTTGTCGGCCTCAATAATGCCACCGCCGACGACTTCTTCCCCATCGTACAAAACAGCTGATTGACCTGCTGCAACAGTTTTTACGGGCTGGTCAAATTCAACAAATCCACATTGATTATCCGTGAGCGTAAACGTTACGGGAACCAGGGCGCCTGTGTGACGAGTCCTCACCACATATCTACCGTCAGCTGCAGGTTCTCCGGAAATCCAATGCATATCCGAGAGCTCCATGCGACGCGTCCACAGCGCAGGACAGTTGAGGTCAGAGGTTACGTAAACCACATTCTTAAGCGTATCGGTTGCCACCACATAACGAGCTGGACCTCCGCCAATGTTCAGGCCTTTTCTCTGGCCAACGGTGAAGAGAAACGCTCCGTCATGGGTACCAAGAACTTTACCTGTCTCCCACTCAATGACGTCGCCCTGCTTTTTCTTGAAGGTGTCCAGCAAAAACGTGCGCAGACCAACAGGACCAATGAAGCAAATGCCATCAGAATCTGGCTTAGTTTCTATGCCCAGGCCTCGCTCTGCGCACATAGCGCGCACCTCTGCCTTAGTGGCAATGTGTCCAATTGGAAAGAGTGTTCTTTCAAACAAATGACCAGGTACACGCCATAGGAAATACGTCTGATCCTTGTGAGCGTCTGCGGCGCGCAGAAGTTTTTTGGTGCCAGGGACATTCTGAGCATAGTGACCAGTTGCAACAAAATCAGCACCCTCAGCAAAGGCGCGTTCTGCAAAGGTGCCAAACTTGACCGTCTGGTTGCACATAACGTCTGGATTAGGCGTACGACCGTGCTCATAGGCATCAAGCAAGTAATCCACAACTGTGGCCTTATACTCGGCCTCACAGTCCCACACGTCCAAATCAATGCCAAGCGTTACGCACACGCGCTCGGCGTCGGCCAAATCATCCGCCCAAGGACACTTAAAACCGGGCAGGTCCTTGGACCAGTTACGCATATAGATAGCCTTGACGTTATAGCCCGCCTCAAGAAGCAGAGCCGCAGACAGCGCCGAATCAACGCCGCCGCTCATGCCAAGGTAAACTAGTTCTCCCATGTCACTCCTACGCGAGCAGATTCTTGCTTGACGGCCTCGGCAATTGCCCAAGCGGCGTACAAGATGTCGTCTTCTGTGGTAGTTCTTCCAAGCGTTAACCTGAGGCTTCCCGCTGCTACTTCTCGCGGTGCTCCAATTGCCTCAAGCACGTGAGATATTTGCATCTTTGATGCGGCGCAGGCGGAGCCCGTTCCCACCGACACGCCTAGACGCTCAAGCAAAATAACCAAACGACGAGCCTCAAGTCCTGGGAAAGAAACATGCAGCAAGTTAGGAAGCCTTAGCTTTGCGTTCTTTGGTCCCGAGACAATCATCTGCGGGAACTCTGCGCAAAGCAGCGTCTGCAGCTGATCTCTGAGGCGAGAAACCCGCTTTGCCTCGTCAGTGCGAGTCTCATCTGCAAGCGCTAAAGCACACGCAAAACCAATGACGCCTGCGACGTTCTCTGTACCTGAACGAACGCCGCCCTCTTGTCCACCGCCGAGCACCAGCGGCCTTAAGCGCACATCGTCGGAAGCCCATAGAAGACCTACCTGCTTGGGACCAGAAAGCTTTGCCGCGGAAAGCGTCAGCATGTCTACGCCCAGAGACGACACGTTTACACTCAAATACGATGCTGCCTGAGAAGCGTCTACATGCAAGTGCAGCGGACGAGCCTCCCCTGCCGCAAGCCTGCGTGAGCGCTCCTTGGCAAGTACCTGCGAAATCTCTCGGATAGGCTGAATGGTGCCAATCTCGCCGTTTGCAAGTTCAATAGAAACCAGCTCGGTCTCTGGCTTGAGTGCTTTTGCAACCCGTTCTGGGTCCACGCGACCGTCTGCTTCTACGCGAAGTGTCTTGTGCGAGAAAATCCCTGCACAGGCAAGGACGCTCTCATGCTCAATGGCGTCAACGATAACGTGCGCGTCTTCCGAAACAGTTGCAAACGCCAAGTTGTTTGCCTCTGTAGCACCTGCCGTGAGTACCACGTTTCCTGGACGAGCGCCAATAGCGTGCGCCAAGACAGCACGTGCACGTTCTACCTCATCACGAACCTGGCGAGATAGTGCGTACGGAGCTGATGGGTTGTAGAACTTCTCGGTGAAGTACGGGATCATTGCATCAACTACACGTGGATCCATAGGCGTAGCTGCGGCAAAGTCCAAGTACACGTTACCTGTTGGATGTTCTGGTTTTGCAGAAGGCATTTGCATTACAAATCCTTTGGGTTTCTCGCGGTCTTGCGGGCGTGCGGCGCGCGGGCGGTCTTGCGGTCTTGTGACGGTCGCGACTTGCTGTCGGGCGAGCCGGTGAACGGTGCACGACGGCTACGACTTACCAGCCGAATCCGGCGACGTAAACGTCATGTTCTGGAATCGAGCGGATACAAAGCTGTCATCGTAGTGATTATCTACCCACATCTCAAACGCGTTTGTCGGAGGAATGCCAGCATCTCGCTGAGCTTTTCTCGCCAAACACGCCACCGTCATAGTGATGTCGGCAACAAGATACACCGTAAGCAGGGTAACAAAAATTGCTTGCCTTTTTGATGTTGGCTCGCCAATCTTGTAGAGCGCGCGAGGCATGATGACGCGACACCAAATCAGACCCAAAATGCCCCAGAAGCCCAAGAATCGCCAGGCTACCCACTGTGTGATGGCGTCTGGAAGATGGGCATACGTCCATGATTCCGAGTGGAAAATCTCTTGCATTCCCCAGCCGGTAAGCTGCTCCAGCGTGCCGCCGACAACAACTGAAACCAGGAAAATGACCAGGTTATTGGCGTGGTGCTTGTGCAGCTGGTAACAAATAACGGTGAGAAACACGGCGCCGGTTCCGTAAAGTGGGGAAAATGGTCCCCAGATGAGGCCAACCCTGCTCTCGGTCAGGCCAGCGGTAATGAGCATCCAAATCTCTTCAATAAGAAGACCGGCCATGCAGCCCACAATGAAGAGGATGACCACCTGATACCAGCCAAGATGCATCGTGTCCAAGTACGCCGAAAGCTCAGCTTGCGTTGGCTTTGGCTTGGAGAACGGAGCGGTCTGGGGTGCGACTGATACGGCATCGCCTGCAAGCCCATCGATCTTCTCGCCAGATGAAAGCCAGCCCCAAAAATAGCGCACCACGCGAACAAAACCGCTTGCGACAAGATACGCAAGCGTCAAAAGAGCTATGAGCGACGCGACAATAAAGAACATACAACCTCATTCAAAAGTTCTTGTTCCATGATACGTCAAGCGGCCACACTTGGCAATCTACCTGCTCTTATTTGTAAGTTTTGTAAGAAAAATCCACCTCTTGAGCGCATTAGGATTCGTGACTTTTCTAAAAAAGTTTGACGATTTTGAAATTTACACTTGCACTCAGCCGTGAACTTGCGTATATTATTCCTCGCGTTCGCGGGCTTAGCGCAGTTGGTAGCGCGCAACCTTGCCAAGGTTGAGGTCGCGGGTTCGAACCCCGTAGCCCGCTCCATGATTTTTCGGCCGGATTCGTTTCGGCCTTTTTCATATGGCGAGATGGCCAAGTGGTAAGGCAGAGGCCTGCAAAGCCTTTATCCCCGGTTCGAATCCGGGTCTCGCCTCCAGTGAATTGACAACCCCAGCTTCGGCTGGGGTTTCTTTTTGTCGCGCATAACCGTGCTTGCTTGGGTTTTAGATTGCGAGCCTATTTTGAGCCTGAAAAACACGCCATGTCTGAGTAAAACAGCTCAGACAAGGTGAACTTTTCCGGCAAATCGTTCAGACTTGGCGAGAAAATCGGGCTCGATGAAAGCGCCCATGACACCACACTGGATCCAAAAGTCACGTCACGAAATGCCTGCCTGAAAAGTGCAAAGAATCTGTATTTGAGACACAGATTCTTTAACAAAATCAGGCAAATCCACAGATTCTTTGATGCTTTTAGGCAAAAGGTACAGATTCTTTGCAGAAATCAGGCGCGCTCAAGTGTACGCCAAGCTCGTGCCATCCGCCTGGCGAGAAACCCGTCCACTCCCAGCATCTCCGCACAAGAAACCCGGTATCCACACGAAGTAGATACCGGGTTGAAATCGCCTTGCGACCCGCCCGCGCTCGCACGCCCTAGCGCATCATCTTGACCAGGCGAACAATGGTGCCGTTACCGGAAGGTTTCTCCTGGATAGATACGGCGTCCATAAGCAGACGCATCAGCTTGACACCGCGACCACGCTCGGCAAACTGGCCAGTCTCGGGAGGCTCTTCCTCATCGGAGATGCTAAAGCCGCTGCCGCAATCCGAGACGTCAATGACCACCCTGTCTGGATACGCAGAAACCGTGGTCAGCACGCCCTTCTCGCACGCGTGATCAATAGCGTTGCCAATAGCCTCGCCTACTGCAAGTTCAATGTCAAACTTTTGGTCCGAGGTAAACGGCAGCGTCTTTAGCAGCGCAACTGCCCTTGAGCGAGCATCGCACATCCTGTTGGGGTCAACTCTAAACGTTGTCTGAAACGACGGATGCGTACCCGGCGCAAGCGGGGTCACGCGCGACTTAGCGGCACACGTGCTTATAGGCATGAAGTCGATAAGACCCATGCGCACCAGCGCCTTAAACGCCGTTGGTTGCACGTTGGTAAGGCTCATAAGGCCGCCGAGCGTCTTCATACGTCGAACGGCGCACACGATAAAGCCCATGCCACAAGAATCGATGTACGAAACCTCCGACATGTTCAGCACAATTCTTCTGCAGCCACTGTCAATGAGCTGCTCAATCTGGGCCTTCACGCGCGGGACTCCCCTCACGTCAAGGTCAGTATTGACTGAAACAACTGCTATGTTTGGCTGCGTATACATACGTTTCTTGTTCCCGCGCTGCAACAAGAATTTCAGATATATGCATTTTTTAGCGAGAAAATCGTCTAGTTGACGAGAAAATCGTCTAGTTGTTCTTCTCGCCAGAGTTGGCACTGCCAAGCACATCAGAATCGCCGCCGCCAAGCTCATCAAAGCGCAGGGCAACCATGGCAACATCATCGTCAAGTCTGCGACCGGTATAGCGATCAAGCGTGCTCAAGAACCTGTTCAGAAGGCCATCAAAGCCTTGAGGAACCTCGTTCATGATCATGTCACGGAGTCCAGTCTCGCCAAAAAAAGCGCCTTCGGGACTGCGAGCCTCTGTAGTTCCGTCGGTGTAGAGCAGCAGGATATCGCCTTCATGCAAGCGAACTGTGCCGTTTTTGTACTCCATGTCGTGGAACGCTCCCACAACACCCGACTGCACATCCAAAAGCTCGGCGTCGCCCGATTGAGCAGACACCAAAATCGCTGGTGGATGGCCAGCTGAGCAGTACATAAGCGATGAGGTTGCAAGGTCAACAATGCCCACAAAGAGCGTTGCAAACGTCTCAACTCTTGAGAAACCCAGCAAGAACTCGTTCAGCGTTGCCACCATGCGAGCAGGAGTTCTTCCCTCCCACGCGTAGGCAGAAAGTGCCGTTTTAACTGCGGACGAAATAGAAGCCGCCTCAATGCCCTTGCCGGAAACATCACCCATAATGATGCACGCACGACGACCAGGCAGCTTAATCATGCTGTAAAAATCGCCGCCGACAAACGCATCAGCAGTTGCGGATGAATAAATTCCCTCGGCAGAGATTCCCTCAACTTGCTGCAGTTCATTTTTCATGCCCGACTGCAGCGCCTGGGAGATATGCTTATTTTGCTGGCTCTCTTCGGCACCAACGGCCAACGAGTGAACCAAAAGCATCACGCGATCCAAGAAATCAAGCTCAATATCGCTCAGAGGCTCAGCGTTTTCTTCTCGTAAGAAAAGCCAGGTATGCTGCTCGCCTGCAAACTTGCCCAAGAAGAGCACAGCTCCCTTGCACGGCAAACCTTGTGCGGCAAGCGCGCGACTCAGCGCAGAATCCAGCTCGACTTCTTTGACTGACGCCTCGCCCTCCCCTGTCTTAAGTCCCTCAACCGTCGATGGAAGCGCAATCTGCTTGCCGCCATCCTGTGCGCCGCCGGTCCCAGCTGCAGCTTGTGCGCCGCCTGCCTCCGCTGCTCCCTGTGCACCATCAACCGCCGCCACGGCTTGCTCAACACCAAGCGCATGGAGTGTGACGTTACCTGTAACCTCACAGCAATCTACCGAGAAAACCTGTGCATACAGATCGGTGCCCACCGACCTCATAACCTGCTGCAAACGCTCGCCAGAGATCTTCTCGCCCTCTGCAGCGCTATGGAGCAACCCCTGACGCACGCGAGCTAATGCCTCGCGAAGCGTGTCTCTACGCTGCGTCCTCATGGCCGACAACGCGCCTACAAGCTGCACCGAGAGGTAATTTGCAATGGAGTCCAAAAGCCGTGCGTCCTCAACCAGAAGCGCACGTTTGCGCTCCCAGCCCACCTCAATCAAGGCAACAATGTGGCCGCCAAACCACACGGGCACCACAAGAAAGCTGGTAAACGGAGGCAGATGACTTGCATCAACGGTTATGACCTCGCGTGTCTCCTCATTGACCAGGTTGCGCTTTTTAACTCTTCCCTGCTTGAGAGTGCCAGAGTTCAAAGGCATGGTATGCAAGCGAAGTGCGTGTTCGGAATAAAACGTCAAACGCTCTAGTGAGCTGTTAAATGCAAAGTAGCGAGGAATTCTGTTCAATGACACGCTCTTTAGAGACTCCGTTGCGCCATGAAGGTGATACCCGTCTTGCTCAGCAAGATAAATGAGCGCACCGTCAGCCTCGACAGTCTCTGAGAGCTCTTCTAACACGCGCTCAATAAGCTGACCCATATCTTCCGAGTCAAGCGTGTCCAAAACAATCTGAAGCGCTCCTGAGAGCCTCTTATTGGCTCGCCGAAGGTCCAACACCATTCGCTCATCATCGTGCATAGGGCTAGCCAAGTCACGAAGCTTAGATGCTGTCAAAACAATGGCCTGTGTAGGTGCGCCAACGTAATCTGCACGCACGCTCAGCACCTGCGACGTGCCGTCTTCCGCAGGAGCAGCCACCATAGAGGTAGAGCCATCAATCGCAAACGGCAGCGATTCTACAGAAAACGGTTTCTGCAAGTTTTCTTGATTTGCCGGCGTAAACAAAAAGCGAACGTCCAGGCCAGCAATGGTGCCGTCTACCTTAGCAAATAAGCTTTCAGCCTCCTCATTGGCGAGAAGAACCATGCCATCCATATTAAATACAATGACTGCGTCGCTGGTCAGTCGTAGCAACTGAGACAGAGTTGCAGCAACGGTCCCGTCGACAACTCCCTCAACACGCCTTACGCTCAGCTTGTTATCTGCCACAGCCACTCCTTACCAGCAAGGACAAAACAATCGCATAGCCTAAGTATACGAAAAAGGCGGACCTCCGAAGAGATCCGCCGAAATTTCGTGGTGTCGGAGGCGGGACTTGAACCCGCACAGCCGTTAGTAGGCCACTAGCACCTCAAGCTAGCGCGTCTGCCAATTCCGCCACTCCGACTTGCTTTGCAGCGAGGGATATACTAACACATCTTCAAGCAACTTTACTGAGAAAATTTAAAACTTTTTCTCAAAAGAACTTTGCGAGAAAACAAGCGTGTCCCTTGCTTACTTCTGCCAACCAACAATGGTTGCAGGTACGCTCTGGAAGAGTGATGGACCAAAGTTGGCAAGACCCTTCTTAACAACGTAGCAGTCTGGACCAGTGTAGACAGGAAGATAAGCGTAAGTCTGCATCATCTTCTTCTCTGCCTCATTCATGAGCTTCATGCGCTCATCAAAGTCCTTGGTAGAGACAACCTTTGCAAACATCTCATCGGTCTCTGCAGTGCCCTGCTGACCAAAGTTGGATCCAGACTCAGAACCATAGAGCTGGTTGCCATTGTTGTAAGAAGTTGAGGAACCAACCCAACCAAAGAGGCAGACATCCCAAGAGCCAGAGGTAAGAACATCAGAGAACTCAGAAGATGGGTGAGAGTCAAGAGTAAGGTTGATGCCAGCATCCTTGCACATCTTCTGGATTGCAGCTGCACGGTTCTTAACAGTAGTACCGTCACCAAACAGAGTGTAGGCGAAGGTTACCTGCTGGCCGTCCTTCTCGTAGTAATCACCGTTGAGCTTGTAGCCTGCATCCTCAAGAGTCTTCTTTGCAGCAGCCTTGCGCTCATCTGCGGACTTGAGGTTCTTGATATCATCTGGGAGGTTATTGTCATAACCAGCTGCCCAGTAAGGCCAAAGCATAGAACCTGGTGCATCCTCTTTCCAGTTAACACCCTGGAAGACAATGGAAACGATGGTTGCAGGATCAACAACCTGGCAGAATGCCTTACGAACTGCAGCATCCTGAAGAACGCCACGGGTAGAGTTAATCTCGATAACAGCAATAGACATACCAAGACCACGACGGATCTGAGCCTTATCACCAAGACCGGTGAAGTTAGAAAGAAGCTCAGCGGAACCATTGACGGAGCTACCAGTAGTGTCAACCTCTTCGTTCTTGAATGCGTTAATGGAAGCCTGGGTATCCATCTGCTTGTAGACAAGGGTATCAAGCTTAGGAGCGTCACCCCACCACTTTGGATTTGGCTTGAAGGTTACAGCAGAGTCATCGAAAGAATCAACAATATAAGGACCAGAACCAAGCTCATTGTGTGGCTCATTGTTGTAGCCATTGTTAAAGAAGTCTGGATCCTGAAGCTTTGGGTGCAAAGCATAGCTCAAGATGCTCTCGATTGGATAGACTGGCTCCTTCATAGTAACAACAGCGGTCTTAGCAGTATCACCCTGCTCAACAGACTCATACTTGTCATAACCATCAGTTGAGGAAACCGCAAACTTTTTATTCTGACCACACATAGTGATGAATGCGGTCTGAATTGCGGTCCAGTCAATAGCGGTACCATCGTTGAAGGTAGCCTGATCAGTGAAGGTAAGGGTAGCAACCTGCTTGCCGTCCTTCTCCTCTACCTTGAAGTCCTTGATGTAATCCTTGTTTGGCTCATACTTATCGCCATCAGCGTTAGTAAGGAACAGGTCACGAGGGTTGATAAGACCGTGAAGGATGTTCATGTAAGCGGTATTACCAGCAAGTTGGTAGTAATTCCACTGTGGACCAATCTCAGTGATTGGCTGAGTCAGAGTACCGCCATCCTTAACCTCATCACGGGTCTTAGGATTGTTGTACGTCTTGCCCTTCTCTGGAAGTGGAAGCTGATCCAGAGGAGTGTTTGCAGGAGAGCCGTCCTGTGGCTCAGTACCAGTGGTGGTAGAGCCGCCCTGATTATTTGATGGAGCACAACCGGCAAGGCCAAGGCCTGCGGCGGTGATACCAGTCAGAGCAAAGAACGAACGACGGGAAAAACTGTCAGCCATATGATCACCCATTTCGTTAAAGGCCTACAGATATTCACTTAACTATACGAAATTGCCTGAAAATACTCCATAGCAGAAACATTCCCGTAACAACCTCGTTCACTATTTGTAACAAAGAAAACCCGCACCTAGTTTTAAGTGCGGGTTTTCAAAAAATTTATTGAATCTTTGTTACTCGTTAGAAATGTGAGTAGCAGGAACCAGCTTACCGTCCTGATAAATCATGCGCTCACGAGTACGCTCAATCTTTGGATCAGGAATTGGAATAGCCGAGAGAAGCGCCTTGGTGTAAGGGTCTTGTGGATTAGTAAAGACGTCTTCAGTCTCACCGTACTCAACAATCTTGCCCAGGTGCATAACAGCAACCGTGTCAGAAATATGACGAATAACAGCAAGATCGTGAGCAACAAAGAGATAAGAAATCTTCAACTGAACCTGAAGATCCTCAAGGAGGTTAATAATACCTGCCTGAATGGAAACGTCCAGAGATGCAATTGGCTCGTCCAAGAGAAGAATCTTTGGACTTGTTGCAAGAGCACGAGCAATAGCAATACGCTGACGCTGACCACCAGAGAACTGGGATGGGAAGCGGTCAACATAGTCTGGGTTGATACCAACCAGACGCATAAGCTCGCCAATACGAGTATTAATATCCTCTTTGTTCCAACCCTGTGCCTGAAGTGGCTCTGCCAAGACGTCATAGACAGGCATACGAGGGTCCAGAGAACTCATTGGATCCTGGAAGATAACCTGAAGATCTTTACGCAGCTCTCTACGCTGTGCAGCGTTCTTAAGCTCAGCAACATCTTTGCCAAGGACCGTAATACGACCATCCTCAGGCTTCAGCAAATCCATAATCTGCATCAGAGTTGTTGATTTACCAGAGCCAGACTCACCAACAAGCGCAAGGGTTTCTCCCTCATGGATCTCAAAGCTTGCACGGTCAACTGCAGTCATAGTGCCCTTGCTGCGTCTAATAAAGCCCTTACCCTGAACAGGGAATGTCTTGGTAAGATTCTCAACCTTGAGTACAACAGGACGCTCATTACGAGGGACATCAACCCACTTTGGAAGGATTGGCTCAAAGTCTGGATACACCTCAGCGTAAGTGAGGTTCTTCTCGCAAATCTCCTGAAGGTGGTGGCAAGATGCCAGGTGGCCCTCAGCAGCATTTGCAGGAAGCAGCACTGGCTCTTTCTTGGAGCATTCCTCGGTAGCCATAGGACAACGTGGGTTAAATGGACAACCAGTTGGAATAGCAGCAAGTGATGGTGGATTGCCCTTAATAGGAACAAGCCTATGCTCTGCCTGAAGGTGAGGTTTTGGAACAGCACCCAGAAGGCCCATGGTATAAGGATGGCGAGGCTCAGCAAAAAGCGTATCAACACTTGCGCGCTCTACGCCACGACCTGCATACATAACCATAATGTCATCAGCGGTACCTGCAACAACACCAAGGTCGTGAGTAATCAGAACAACTGCTGCGCCCGTCTCTTTCTGTGCAACCTTCAAGACGTCAAGAATCTGAGCCTGAATAGTTACGTCAAGAGCGGTGGTTGGCTCGTCTGCAATGATGATGTCAGGATTGTTTGCAATTGCAATTGCGATAACAACACGCTGGCGCATACCACCAGAGAACTCATGTGGGAAAGAATCCAGACGATTCTCTGGGTCAGTAATACCAACAATGGAGAGAAGCTCAATACAACGCTTACGGACATCCGCCTTGCTCATGTGAGGATTATGAGTAAGCAGAGCCTCTGCAAGCTGATCTCCAATAGAGAACATTGGGGTCAAAGCAGACAGTGGATCCTGGAAAATCATCGAAATCTTAGTACCACGGAGCTGTGACATCTCTTCGTCGGTCTTACCAATGAGCTCCTCATCACCAAGCTTAATAGAGCCGGTAACGTGAGCGTTGTCATCAAGAAGACCGATAAGAGACAGAGCGGTTACTGACTTACCAGAACCAGACTCACCTACGATACCAAGAGTACGGCCACCCCAAAGGTCAAAGTTAACACCGCGAACTGCGTCTACACGACCAGCCTCAGTATTAAAGGAAACCTTAAGGTCACGAACAGAAAGAACTGGATCTCCTGTTGGAGCGCCCTTTGGGCCGTTTGATTCAAGCAGCTCGTAGCGAAGGACATCGTCCATCTCTACACTTCCCTGCTTTGTTGAAGTATTAGTAGTGTCAGACATTATGCACGCTCCGTAGTTTCTTCAGAAACGATGCTTCCCTCAAGATCACCAAGCTGAGCGTCATCCTTGGAAGAATCCTCTTCCTGATCTTTGACGCTACCAGCAGCGCGTGAATAAGGGTCAAAGGCATCGCGAAGGCCATCGCCGATGAGCTGCAGGCCAACACAAACAATGATCAAAAATGCCGATGGAATCAGAATCATCCATGGAGTAGTAAGCATTGCAGAAGAACCAGCACTCAGAAGATAACCAAGGGAAGTATCTGGTGCCTTAATACCAAGACCCAAGAAGCTGAATGCTGTCTCAGAGTTAATGCCACCAATAACTGCCAAGACCAAGTCAATAATAAGAATTGAACCAAGGTTTGGAATAAGGTGACGAACAATGATGGTAAATGATGGAACACCCATGTACTTAGCGGCCTTGACGTAATCTCTCTCACGCAAAGACAAAGCCATGGTACGGATAGTACGTGCGCGACCAATCCAACCAAAAGCAGTCAGGCCAAAGATAAGCATGAGCCAACCAGACTCACCGCCTGCTGCACGAACAATCATAGCAACCAGCAAGAAGCTAGGAATGACCATGAGCATATCAAGAAGCCACATACCAATCTTCTCTGGAATGCCACGGACATAGGCAATGGCAGTACCGATAATTGCAGAGATGATAGTGGTCAAGATTGCGTAGCTGATACCAATAGTCAAAGAACGACCAAGGCCGTGGACAACACAGGCATACAGATCAATACCAGCACCATCAGTACCAAACCAATGCTTTGCATTAGGAGCCATGTTAATTGCAGTAAAGTCAGCATCTGTGTAATTAAATGGAGTGGCATATGGTCCAAAAACTGCAATAAGAACCATAATTCCAAGAATAATCAAACCGATTACTGCAGAACGCTGGCGGAAGAAACGCCTTGCAATCAGGCCAGCATAGCTAATTCTTTTAACTTCTTTGTTATCAGACTTAGCATCTGCCTGAAGCTCACGCTCAGCGTTAGTAAGACCTGCATCAATGGAGACGTTTTTCTCGTCTTTATTCTGAAGCTCTTCTTTAGACATGTCCGCCTCCTTAGCTCATCTTAATTCGTGGATCAAGAGCAGCAGCAAAGAGGTCAGCCAGAAGAGCGCCAACAAGAGTCATTGCGCCAGAGAAAGCTGCAACTGCAACTGCACCGTGAATATTGTTGTTGTTAATACAGTTAATGAAGTACTCACCAAGACCGTGAATTGCAAAGACCTTCTCGGTCATAACAGCACCGGTAAAGATACCTGCAAGAGAGAAAGCAACTGAAACAGCAGTTGGAATCAAAGAAACACGAAGAGCGTGCTTACGAATTGCCTTCTTACGAGTGAGGCCCTTAGCGCGAGCAGTACGAACGTAGTCTGCATGCATCTCGTCAAGCAGGTACGTACGCTGAGATAGGTGGTAACCAACGGAGCTTACGATAGTAAGAACAATAGTTGGAAGAATAATGTGCTGGAGGAAGTCAATGAGCCAAGTGAAGAAGTTTCCGGTATCTCCACTAGAAAGATCGGTTACGTAGAAAATACGAGTACCGGCGCGTGCGTTAATTTCGATTGCCGCAAAAACAATCAAGATTGCCATGACAACAGTTGGAACAACCAGCAGAATCGAAGCAACGCCACTTAAGAAGCGGTCCTGCCATTGATACTGACGCTGAGCGGTGTAAACACCCAAGCTGACACCAATAACAACAGACAAAATAGTTGCTGGAGTCATGAGCTCAATAGAAGCCATGAACTTTGAGCTCATCTCACGATTAACGTTATCGCCTGTTGGGGTCATACCAAAGTCAAACTTGGTAACCAGATTGGTAATCCAGACCTGATAACGCTCGATAACTGGGGTCTTATCATTCAAATTGGTCCTATACAGGTTTTCCTCAATAGACTCCTGTGGAGGACGTGGAGTACGCTGCTCAAAGTTAGAGCGTGGGTTCATAAACGATGATGCGAGGAAGAATGTGAGCGAAGTTGCAACAAAAATCATCACAATGTAGCTCAAAATCCTCTTTGTAACGTACCAAACAAACCGTGCCATTGACTCTCCTCACCGCCTTGCGCTTATCCACCCGATAAGCGAGGTTTTCTCGGTATGGCAACCTAGCATTCCTACAACAAACATACTGTGAATACACAGCAAAGTGCAATTTTACCATGGATAAGTTGCCTAACCCAAAAATATCTCTTAGATAAGCAAGATTATGCATACCAATCCCAGTAAAACGTATCCACATATAATGACTGTTTGACTCCAGCGTACAGGTCACAATCAAATTTGTTTACATATGAGAAACGTTATTGAAAATTCTGTTAAGAAGTAAAAGTTAACTTCTATCTGCCGCGCACAGCTTTTTTGCCGGCATTTCCAACAGCAAGTTTTCCTATGCTCAGCAGAACATAAATAAAAAATGCCGAGAAACACGTGTTTCTCGGCAGATAATTCAAAGGTAAAAGGAGCTGCTTAGCCAATAGCGCCAACAGGGAATGTGAGAGCCATCACAATCGCGCAAACCAGGAAGATGGTTGTAGTGATGATGGTAAGGCGATCAAGGTTCTTCTCCATAATGCCTGAACCAGCGCTTGCGTTATACATAGAAGAAGCAATCATGTCAGAAACGCCAGTGCCCTTTCCGGAGTGTGCCAGAACAAGCAGCACCGTCAAAATGCCAGAAAGAACAAACAGCACTAAAAGAATTGTATTCAGAACGCCCACGAGGTTCCCCCTCTTGCTGGCGAGAAGATCCAGCCCTAGTTATTTTTACGTACAAGAGAAAAGAATAGCACACGCCACTCCCCTTTGGGAATGACGTGTGCCAAGTTGCAAAACAAACAAGAACTTAACAGATGAGCCAAGCGCCTCACCGATGGTAAGGAGCTTTGCCAGAGGTTAGTTCATTGCGCTCTTTACCATTGCAACGAAAGAGTCAGCCTTGAGAGATGCGCCACCAACAAGTGCGCCGTCAACGTCCTCTTTCTCGAGGAAGCCGCCAACGTTCTCTGGCTTTGCAGAGCCACCGTAAAGAATACGGATGCCATCTGCAATTTCTGCGCCAAAGATCTCTACCAGGGTCTTGCGGATTGCGCCGCAGACTTCCTGTGCGTCATCAGCAGTTGCAGTCATACCAGTACCGATTGCCCAGATTGGCTCATAAGCAATAACGTACTTGGAAGGATCGGTAATCTCTAGATCCTTAGTATCTGCCTTAATCTGGTCAACAACAAACTGAACGTGAGTACCAGCGTTGCGAACCTCAAGAGACTCACCGCAGCAAGAAATAGGAACGATGTCATGAGCCATCAGTGCCTTTGCCTTGCGGTTAATGTCCTCGTCAGTCT
This sequence comes from uncultured Atopobium sp., assembly GCA_963548345.1. Classification (GTDB taxonomy): domain Bacteria; phylum Actinomycetota; class Coriobacteriia; order Coriobacteriales; family Atopobiaceae; genus Lancefieldella. The sequence goes on from CAUUUQ010000001.1 coordinate 17,246, forward strand.
CACCAAAGTAGCCACGACGCTCAGAGTGACCAATGATGCAGTACGTTGCACCAACAGAAGTCAGCATTGCTGGAGAGGTCTCACCAGTAAATGCGCCGGACTCCTCCCAGTACACATTCTGTGCAGAAAGAGCAACGGAAGAGTTTGCCTGAGTAAGAACCTCAGAAACACCCTTAAGGTCTACAAGAGGTGGAGCAATAACAACATCAACGTTTCCGGTACCGGAAGCAAGCTGATCAACAATTCCCTGAGCAAGCTCAACGCCCTCAGCGAAAGTCTCATTCATCTTCCAGTTACCTGCGATCATACGATTACGCATCGAGAAGCGCCTCCACTCCTGGAAGTGCCTTACCCTCAACGAGCTCCATGGAAGCGCCGCCGCCAGTGGAGATCCAGCTCATCTTGTCAGCAAGGTGGAACTTGTTAACTGCTGCAACAGAATCGCCGCCGCCGATGATAGAGGTGCAATCAGCATCTGCAACAGCACGAGCAATAGCCTCGGTGCCCTTTGCAAACTGGTCAAACTCAAAGACGCCCATAGGACCATTCCAGAAGACGGTCTTTGCGCCCTTGATTGCCTCGGAGTAAAGCTCAACAGTCTTAGGACCAATATCCATACCCATACGGTCTGCAGGAATCTGGTCGGAAGGAACTACCTCGCCAACAGCGTCCTCGCCAAAGTGATCGGTAACAACGTTGTCAACAGGAAGCAGAATCTTAACGCCCTTCTCCTCTGCCTTCTTGAGCATCTCACCTGCGCGCTCAATCCAGTCTGGCTCCTGAAGAGAAGTACCAACGGTATAACCCTTTGCCAGGAAGAAGGTGTATGCCATACCGCCACCGATGATGAGGGTATCAGCGGAATCGATAAGGTGATCAAGAACACCAATCTTGGAAGAAACCTTGGAGCCACCAACGATAGCTACAAGTGGACGCTCTGGGTTAGAGAAGATAGAGGTGAGAGTGTCAACCTCTTTCTCAAGCAGGAAGCCAGCGTATGCAGGAAGGTAAGCTGCTGGTCCAACAACGGAGCCCTGTGCACGGTGAGCGGTACCAAATGCATCAAGAACAAAAATGTCACCATAAGATGCAAGAGTCTTTGCAATCTCTGGATCATTCTTCTTCTCGCGCTTGTCAAAACGGACGTTCTCAAGAACAAGAACCTCGCCGTCCTTGAGTGCGTCTACGGCCTCACGGGCCTTCTCGCCATAGGTATCCTCAACAAACTTAACCTCGTGGCCAAGAAGCTCAGCAAGCTTCTCTGCAGCTGGGCGCAGGGAAAGCTCTGGCTGGAAGCCGGTGCCATCTGGACGGCCAAGGTGGCTCATCAGGATGACCTTTGCGTTGTGGTCGAGAAGATACTGGATGGTTGGAAGTGCAGCGCGAACGCGGGTGTCGTCAGTAACAACGCCGTCCTTTAGAGGCACATTGAAGTCAACGCGCATAAGTACGCGCTTACCATCAACATCTGCATCGCGGACAGTCTTCTTTGTAAAAGCCATGTCACTCCTTTAAATACGTTTCCAACAAAAGAAGGCGCGATCGCGGCAGATGCTGCGACCGCGCCTAAGGCGTCTATGTAACTAGAACTTAAGCAACGAACTTCTCGAAGTACTTGATGGTACGGACCATCTGAGAAGTGTAGGAGTTCTCGTTGTCATACCAAGAGGTGACCTGAACAAGAGTGGTGCCATCGCCAAGGTCAGAGCACATGGTCTGAGTTGCGTCGAAGATGGAGCCGTGGGTCTCGCCGACGATGTCGCGGGAAACAATGTCATCCTCGTTGTAACCAAAGGTCTCTGGGATGGTCTCTGCATAAGCCTTCATTGCAGCGTTGACCTCGTCAACGGTGACCTTCTTGTCAACAACAGCATAGAGGTTGGTGAGGGAGCCAGTTGGCGTAGGAACGCGCTGAGCAGCACCAATGAGCTTGCCGTTGAGCTCAGGAAGAACAAGGCCAATAGCCTTTGCAGCACCGGTGGAGTTAGGAACGATGTTCTCTGCACCAGCACGGGAACGACGGAAGTTACCCTTGCGCTGTGGGCCGTCGAGGATCATCTGGTCACCAGTGTATGCGTGAATGGTGGTCATGATACCGGACTTGATAGTTGCGAAGTCGTTGAGACCCTTTGCCATAGGAGCAAGGCAGTTGGTGGTGCAGGAAGCTGCGGAGATGATGTTGTCATCTGCAGTGAGGGTCTCATGGTTAACGTTGAAGACGATGGTTGGGAGGTCATTGCCTGCAGGAGCAGAAATGACAACCTTCTTAGCACCAGCGTTGATGTGAGCCTGTGCCTTGTCCTTAGAAGTGTAGAAACCGGTGCACTCAAGAACAACGTCAACGTTAAGATCGCCCCAAGGCAGGTTGTTAGCGTCTGCCTCCTTGTAAATAACAATCTCGTGACCGTCAACGATGATGGAGTGGTCAGTTGCCTCTACCTTGTGATCGCGGGAATAGTTGCCCTGAGTAGAGTCATACTTCAGAAGATATGCAAGCATCTCTGGAGAAGTAAGGTCGTTGATTGCAACAATCTCGGAACCCTCGTGACCAAACATCTGCCTAAATGCAAGGCGACCAATGCGGCCAAAACCGTTAATAGCAACCTTTACTGCCATACGTAATGCTCCTTTCGGTGACCCAGAGCCATTCTCCGGATTCATTAACATTTAAACCGTACACCGAGTATTTTACCGCACTCGCCGATAACTTATGCATCTTTTTCTAAATCCTGAACGATTTTTTCCAAACGAAGCAATCGGTGATACATAGCGGACTTGGATACGGGCGGTACAAACGACTCCCCTAGTGCTGATAATGACAGCTCAGGGTTATCTTTTCGTGCAAGACAAAAATCTCTGACCGCTGGCGGCAGAGCTCTGAGTCCAATGAGTTTCTCGGCCTTTTCTATGAGCGCTAACTGGTCTGCCGCTGCATTTGAAGAGCGTGTTTGATTTGCCATCTCTGCGTTGACAACTCGGTTGACGTTGTTGCGATAATGCTTTTGCACACGCGTAAATGCAATAGCGCGCGCCATGGTGGGCGCACCAATCTCTCGCAAAAACTTGATGATGTCGTCAGAGCTCTTAAGGTAGACAGCATAAATTTCTCTGGTACGCATGAGCGCATTGGTATGGCGGTTACGATGATTAAGACGCGCCTTTACACCAATGGATCCCATAAGTTTTACCAGCTCAGTGGCAAATCTTTCTCCCGAGACAGCAATCTCTAAGTGAAAATCTTTTAAGGGATCGGCCAAAAATCCGCCCGCCATAAACGCTCCGCGCAAAAAAGCTCGCTGCGCTTGCTTGGTGCGGATAACGCTTTTAGGAATGCCGCTTACCAGTCCTTCTCCCGGTATATAAATACCAAGAGCGGAAAGTGCTTCTGCAAGCGAATCCTGGTTAGAAATCTCAAGCAAATAGTTGCGTTTCTTATGCATGATAGAGCGGCGGTACTCAACAGAAGTGCCCAGATCAAACAGACGGCGAGAAGAACTAATAACGGTACGGGCAACCGTGCCAGTCTCGGTAACAATGCGAACGGCAAATTTACCAGGACCGTGCATAGACAACGTACCGGAAACACGAATAAGCGCAGAAAGCTGTGCTAATTCACACTCCGTCTGAAGTTCTGGTACGCTGACCAGCTCATTTTTTACCAAGGCTGTATAGGACATGGCAGACTAACTTCTACTCAGCCTGCTGAGACTTCTTCTGAGCCGCGTCAAGATCGCGATGGAACAGCGTTACGCGATATCCCTGGCTGGTAAGATGCTCTGCAGTAGCACGTGCGATTGCAACACTTCTATGCTGGCCGCCTGTGCAGCCTACCGCAATGGAAAGCAAGCTCTTGCCTTCCTGTACGTAACCAGGCATAACCACATCAAGCAGTTCAAACCAAGATTTAAGGAATTTCTTGGTAGTGCCATGCGTAAGAACAAACTGAGCTACTGGCTCATCAAGACCAGTAAGTGGCCTGAGCTCTGGATCATAGTAAGGATTGGGCAGGAAACGCACGTCAATCATAAGGTCAGCCTCAACGGGCAAACCATTTTTGAAGCCAAAGGAAAATACGCTAACATCCATGAGCTGCTGTTCAGCAAGCTCTGAAAATGCACGACGAAGACGGCTCTTGAGCGTATTAGTACGCATAGATGAGGTATCTAGGACCACATCTGCCAGCGCTTTTATGTCCTGTAGCTGTGCGCGCTCCTTAGAAATTGCAGATGAGAGATTTTCTCCCTCCTGCGCTAAAGGATGACGACGGCGATTCTCGCTATAGCGACGCATAAGTACTTCGTCTGAGGAGTCCAGATAAACAATCTTGTACGTGAGCTCGTGATCTGCAAGAGACTTCAGAGCTTCAGAGATGTCATCAAAAAGACCCTGCGAACGCAAATCACAGGTAACGGCCAAGTGGCGGCCAACACCTGTGTTAATGCCCACAAGGTTAGAAAGCTGCAAAATAAGAGCTGGTGGCAGGTTATCAATACAGAAATAACCCATATCCTCAAACACATGAAGCGCCTGTGTACGACCCGATCCAGACATACCCGTAATAATGACAATGTCGGGAATAACTGAAGATGTAGGATCGTTTTTCTTCACAGGCGCTCCTTAAATACGTGACGAGAAAACCTTACCGCTCCAAGCGTTAATCCTCAAGTGCTGCTGCAAACCAAGAGGTAATTGAAGTTGGGTGCGTAATGGCAGTACCTGAAACAACTGCCCAAGCGCCTGCATCAAGAGCATCTTTTGCGTCTTGTGGCGTATGGACATGACCTTCGCAAATAATGGCAATACCTGGGAACTCGGTAGTTGCCTGCTTAAGAAGGGCAATGTCAGGACCGTCATCAAGCGTTGTATCAATAGCAGCCTTATTGTGGGAAAGCGTAGTTGAAACAAGGTCACAACCAGCAGCAACAGCACGACGGATATCATCCATAGTCATGCAGTCAGCCATAATCAGCACGTCAGACTCTGCACGGAGCGCCGCAACAGTCTCTTCAAAGGTTCTACCATCTGGCCTTGGGCGGTCTGTTGCATCCAAAGCAACAACGTCTGCACCTGCGTGAATGCAAGCACGTGCATGGCGAAGCGTAGGAGTAATGTAGACGCCTTCATGGCCCTCTTTCCAGAGGCCAATGACAGGAATCTCGACTCTGCCTTTAATAGCAGAAATATCAGACAAACCCTGGCACCTAATAGCTGCAGCGCCGCCAAGCTCACAAGCGCGTGCAATCTGAGCCATGGTCTCTGGATGCCTCATAGGCTCACCAGGATACGCCTGGACGCTAACGATGAGTTTTCCTTTAAGTGACTCAACAAGCTCTGAGTGTGCCACGGTATTCTCCTTACCAGAATGTACGTACGTTAAAGGTGCGTGTCTTTGCGGCGTACTGGATCAGCAAGCAATTTGCCTGCTGACGTGCCACTACCTAAAGACGTGTCTCTAAATAGCCAGGTAGAACAAGGTTTTCTGCAGCTCCAATAAGAGGGGCTTCTCCACCAAGGGTACCCTTCACAATAGGTGTTGCCTGAACAGGAGGCATGGCCTGCAACTTAAAAGCAGCCTCAAGTGCCTCGTGCCAGTACTTACCGCACTCTGCAACGGAGCCAGACAGAATGATGACAGAAGGGTCAAGCATGTTGCACATGCTGCCCAGGACCTCACCAAGTGCGCGGCCTGAGCGCTCCTCTGCAGCTTGAGCGATCTTCTCGCCATCAAGAGCCCTGCGGTCAATCTCTGCGCCATCAAGAGCGGATCCATCTTCAAGCGTATCGGAGCCGCCAAGACGGACATACTCACGAATAATGCCAGGACCTGCGGAAACAGGCTCAAGGTGAGAAGTTCCACCACAAGGGCAGTCAACGCCTGCAGCGGCTGGAGTTGCAACGTGACCAATGTGCCCAGCCTCGTCGTGAGCACCCAGCATCAAAATGCCGTGGTTCACAAAGGCACCACCAATGCCCGTGCCAACAGCTACGGTTAAAACGCTGTCTTTACCGTGGCCAGCGCCGTGACGAGCCTCGCCCAGAGCGTGAGCATGAACATCATTGAGAACGCTGCAAGGAAGGCCAAACTCACTGGTAACTGCAGAGCCAAGAGCGGTTCCGCCCCAGCCGGGCATGAGCTCATTTGCGTAGGTGATGTCGCCCGTACGAGGATCAACAACACCAGCAGAAGAAATGCCCACGCCAGAGATGGTAAGGCCCAGCTCTTCTGCGCGAGCAAGAGCCTCTCTAATTGCCTGCAGAACGGTGGCAAGAACCTGCTTGCCACCCTCTTTTGCATTGGTAGGAACCTTCTTTACGGACTGAACGTTTGGAGCGTCGGTGCCGTTAAGGGTAACTATGCCACAGGCAATTTTTGTGCCGCCAATATCAACGGCGCAAACATGTGTTGGATAAACAAACTTAGAGTCCATGGTGTCCCCTCTTGTTTAGAGAAGGCCGTTATCGACAAGAACCTGCTTGATTGCCTCGCGATTCTGACCATCAAGAGGCTTAACGGGACGAGGCATCTGGTCAGAATCAAAAATGCCCATGAGGTTAAGTGCGCACTTGAATGCGCCAACGCCAGCACCATAGCCCTGAACGCCTGTAGTGACATCAAAGATGTGGGAAATCTCGTTGAGTCGGTCCTGCTCACGCTTGACCTCTGCCCAGTTACCTTCCTGAGCTGCCTTCCACATGCGGACGTAGCCTTCTGGCTCAACATTAGCAAGGCCAGGAACAGAACCGTCTGCGCCAGAGAGAAGAGCGCCGTCAACAACAATCTCGTGACCAGTCAGAAGGGTCAGAGGATGACCGTTCTTCTCGTTCTCCTGAACAAGATACCTGAAGGAAACGTCATCACCAGAAGAGTCCTTAACGCCTGCAAGAACGCCCTCTGCGCCCAGACGAGCAAGCATCTTCCAAGGAAGTTTAGTGTGAACGCAGACAGGAATGTCATACGCAAACAGAGGTGCGTCCAGCTCCTGGTGAAGAATGCGGAAGTGCTCTTCAACATCAGCTGGGCCACCAAGTGCGTAGAAAGGAGCGGTTGCTACAAGAGCATCTGCGCCCAGTGCGAGGGCACGGCGACCATGCTCCAAGACGCGCTCGGTCTCGGTATCGATGATGCCCACAAGGACCGGAACACGGTGGTCAACAATGCGGACAGCCTCGCGCACAATCTGATCACGACGCTCATCAGTTGCAAAAACAACCTCGCCAGAAGAGCCAAGGAAGAACAGGCCGTCTACGCCAGCCTCAATGAGGCGGTTAATGGAGCGCTCAAACGACACAACATCAAGCTGATGGTCTGGGGTATCTGGGGTTACAACTGGTGGAACAACACCGCTAAATGGTACGTTACTGGACATGCTTTATCCTTTCACACGTTGGAAAATCCAACTGGTTTCATACAACAATGTACTGAAGTAGCCGACCAAACCATTGATCAAAAGCAACTTCAAAGAACCTACGTAATTATAGTCCGCTTAGTTATGACAAAGCCCTGATATAACCTCGCAGAGATAGTTGATTTGCTCGTTCTCAAACTGATTGATGCGCTCGTGGCCAAACTTGGGATATACACGCATCTCTTTCTGCCCCGTCAGGCGATTGTACAGCGCAAACGTTCCTTCAGTTGGAGCGCTCTGGTCCAGCAGCGCCGTGCCGATAAGCGCAGGCACACGCACCAGCTCTGCCGCGCACGCGCTGTCGAGAAGACCGACCGCGTCGATGGCTGCATCTGACTGCAGAGTATCTCCACAGCCGACATGTGCTCGCAGGGTTGTTGCGTTGTCGGCAAAGAGCGGGTTCAGCGCCATGGTAGCGCTCACTGCCTTGGGCAGAAGTGCTGCTGCAAACAAAGCCTGCGAGCCGCCTAGACCTTCTCCCCAGGTGACGGTTGTGCGCCCGAGGAAGCGCGATGCAACCGCGGTAGTTACCAGTGCGTCATCGATGAGCTGCTTGAGCGTGGAGGATGCGGCGTCATCTGGGTTGATGAGCGCGCGGGCAAGCTCCTCTGCCGTCAACGCTCCCCTCCAAGCATCTTTGAGTGACGCTTCGCACGGGCGAGCCTCTAGGGCCACGACGGGCAGACCAAGTGCCGAGAAACGCAATAGGTGCAGCCAGCTACGCACTCCCCGACCAAGATCGGAGAAGAGCACCACCGCGGGCAGTTTTGCCGAGGCGGACAGCTCTGCTGGGGCGGACAACTCTGTCGCAGCTAGCGGTTCTGCCACCGACACACCTGCTGGAAGAATGACGCGAGCACGCAGCTGCGTCTGGTCAGTTGAGGTGAATGTGATGCGCTTAAACGTTGCCGCCTGGGTAGCAGACGGAAGCTCAACCACACTCTCTACGTGCGCATTTTGTGCAAACGCTACGGACGTCTCCCAAAATGATTCAAAGTTTGATGGTCTAAGCCACGCGCCGCGATAAGAACGAGCATCTTCAAGCCTTTGTGTTAAACCCCTCATGCTTTCACCTCGCCTTCTGCTTGAGCAGGAAATGACAAGTCCAACTTTTCAAGAGCTTGCTCTCCCTTGTCTGAGCAGAAGAAATCAATGATCTTATCGTCAAAATCGCCAATCTCTTCATGCGCATATCCGGGATAAAGAAGATGTCTCTTTGGGCAGGTCAAGGCATTGTAAGCCGCAAACTGAGCCTCGGGTGGAACTACCGGATCATCAAGTCCGGTGCCAAAAAGCACAGGACAGGTAACCAGACGTGCAAAATTAGCTGAATCAATGTAAGCAAGCTTTGCAAAGACCTCATCAACGCGAGAGCCATCTGCGTCAAACCAGCGGGAATAATAACGGATACCCTCGTAGGCAACCTCATCAGCATCAAGCTCCCACACACACCTAAAATCAGTGAGGAAGGGATAAAGAATTGCTGCCCTATTAATCAGGTCTTGATTGAGTGCGCAGGTAGCAAGACCAATACCGCCTCCCTGCGAGGCACCGTTTACAAAAACGCGATCTGTATCAATTCCTTCAAGCTGGCGAACAATTCTGCAGAGCAAGCGAATGTTCTGATACAGATGAACAAAGTAAAGGTCCTCTACAGGTCCATCTAGTCCGAGCACCAAGTGCCCAGAGACGGTAGTGCTCTTGTACGAGCTTCCGTCCAAACTACGGCCACCCTGCCCAGGATTATCAAGCGCAATCAGTGAGCAGCCCAAGCCCAAAAATGAGCCCTGTTCAAACCAACTGCGAGAAGATCCTGGATAGCCATGGAACTGTAAAACAAGCGGAGTTTGTACGCCTGAGGCAGTCTGTGGTCGCAGGTACTTTGCGTAGACTTCCGCGCCATCAATACCTGCAAATGTAAGATCAAAAAAGTGAGCTGAAGCAGTTGACGTGACCTCTGTTGAAGGAACAATCTGCCAGCTGAGAGGAGCGTTATCTGCTTCCTCCATACGTGCCTTCCAAAACGCCTCAAAATCCGAAGGATAGGGCGTCAAAGCATGAGCTGCCTTCAATTCTGCAAGCTCAAGCGTTTCTTGGTGCATTGATCCACCTAACAAGCTAAAAGAGCGCAGCCTAAGCTGCGCTCTAGTCAAACAAAAACGTAAGCGCTACTCACCCAGTTTAGGATGAAGCAAAGATGGTGCAGCACCCAAAAGCGTCTTAGTGTAAGGATCTGTTGGATGCTCAAAGACCTGCTTAGCAGGACCATCTTCCATAATCTGGCCGTGATTCATAACAATGATGCGGTCAGAAACATAGCGGACAGTCTGAATATCGTGCGAAATAAAAATCATCGAGAGACCCAACTCAGACTTGAGGTCGGTGAGCAGGTTCAAGATCTGTGCGCGAACAGAAACGTCCAGTGCGGAAGTAGGCTCGTCAGCAATGATTGCCGATGGGTTCAGAGAAAGCGCACGAGCAATTGCAACACGCTGACGCTGACCACCAGAGAGCTGACCAGGAAGGGCGCGAAGTGCGGAATGTGGAAGTCCTACCAGACCGACAAGCTCATTAATACGGGCTTCTCGCTCCGCCTCTGTGCCTACCTTATGTACGAGCAGTGGATCCATGAGCTGGTCTTTAACAATCATACGAGGGTTAAGAGCAGTTGCTGGGTCCTGGAAGACAACAGAGACAACGCGGCCAATCTGCTTTCTAAGCTCTGGAGTACGCTTGGTAACATCCATTCCCTTGAAGTACACATGACCGGACGTTGGTGACTGAAGGCCACACATGACATTTGCGGTAGTAGACTTTCCGCAGCCAGACTCACCAACAATACCAATGGTCTCACCAGGCATAAGCTTGAGAGAAACATTCTGTACTGCGTGAACCTTATTAGGCTTAAAGATTGAACCCGTACGTGTTTTAAACGTAACTGAAATGTCATCGAGGAAGATAATTGGCTGCTCTTCAGTTGTTGTAGCCATTTACCTCACCTCCTTTTGCGAACGCTCAAGGTAAGGCACAAGACCATGCTCCTTCAGATACTCATCAGGCAGCTCGGAGAAACGATGGTGCTTACCAGGAATCTCCTTGATAACAGGATGAACCTCAAGACCCAGATCTGGGTGACTTGAACGAGGAGCAAACCTATCGCCTGTTGGGAAGTCTTCTGGAGAAGGAACAGAACCTGGTACCTGGTGAAGCCTGGTACCATCCTGTGCGCCTTCCTCAATGGAAAGAACAGAGCCGAGAAGACCGCGGGTGTACTCGTGAACAGGATTGGTCAGAAGCTCAGTAGTAGCTGCCTGCTCAATAACCTGACCTGCGTACATAACGGTAATCTCAGAAGCAACCTCTGCGACAAGTGCAAGGTCGTGGCTAACAAAGATCATTGCGAAGCCAAGACGACGCTGGAGGTCATTTAAGAGCTTGATGACCTGCTTCTGAACAGTAACGTCCAGAGCGGTTGTTGGCTCGTCGCAGATAACCAGTGAAGGATCGCGGGTTAATGCCATAGCAATCAGAACACGCTGGCGCTGACCACCAGAAAGCTCGTGTGGATAAGACTCTAGCGTACGCTTTGGATCCAGGCCTACAAGCTCCAGAAGCTCCTCTGCAGAACGGGTGCCTCCCCTGCTAGTAAGCTGCTTCATCTGAGAAGAGATAAGCATGGAAGGGTTCAAGGAGGACAGAGCGTCCTGGTAGACCATTGCAAGCTCGTGTCCAAGCAACTTGCGATGCTCTTCTTTGGAGAGCTTCAGGAGGTCTTGGTCTTTGTAGAGAACCTCACCAGTGATGGTTTCCTTTGGATCAGTTAGACCCATGATGACCTTGGTAGTAATAGACTTGCCGCAGCCAGACTCGCCAACCAGTGCCATGCACTGACCAGGGCGAACATCAAAGCTTACGTGGTCAACAACCTTAACGTCTCCGTGAGACTCAAAGCTGATGCAAAGGTCCTTAACGCTAAGCAGTGGCTTTACATCAAAGTCTGGCTTACGCCTATCAGTTCTGGACAACTCAACCTCTTTAAGCGCATTAAGTCTGCGCTCCAGGGACTCTGCCTGCTCTGCGTAGGCACGAACTGGATCAGATGCAAGAATGTCATCTGCACGCCTGGAGTCAGAGTTCTCTGTATCAACAGGAGCGCCAGGTGCTGCTGCCATAGCGTCAGTAAGGCCCTCGGAAAGGATATTCAGTGCCAGGCAGGTCATCATAATAGCCAGGCCTGGGAAGAATGCCTGCCACCAACGGCCAGCAAGAACGCCGGCACGAGCATCAGCCAGGATGTTACCCCATGTTGGAGTTGGCTCTGCAATACCTGCACCAATGAAGGTCAAAGATGCCTCAAAGATGATTGCGTCTGCAACAAGCGTAACGGTAAAGACCATGATTGGAGCAATGCAGTTACGAAGAACATGCTTCCACAGAATCCATGGTGCACGAGCACCAGAAACAATGGTTGCCCTTACGTAATCTTCGCCGTACTCGCTTACGATATTTGCACGAACAATGCGAGCAATCTGTGGCGTATACATAAAGCCAATAGCAAAGATGATTGAAGGAACGCTGTTACCCAGAATAGAAACAAAGACTGCTGCAAGAGCAATGCCTGGGAACGACATGATGATGTCGAGCACACGCATGATGACCTCAGAGACAGCCTTTCTAGAAACAGCGGCAATTGCACCAATAATTGAGCCACACAGCAGTGCCATACCCGTAGCGCCAAAGCCAATGACCAGTGAATACTGACCACCATAAAGCATACGAGAAAGAATATCGCGGCCCTTATCGTCAGTACCAAAAATGAATCCATTGCCTGGAGCCTGACGAGCGTTGAAAATCTCAAGTGGGTTATGTGGAGCAATAAAGTTTGCAAAGACAGAAGCAAGAACAACAAAGACAAGAATGACAAGAGCAATCTTGGAAGCTGTCTTCATCTTCTTAAAGCCACCAAAGGTTGAACCCTTTGCTGCAGCTTCTTCGAGCTTCTCGACTTGTTTTTTTCTCATTTGTACCATCGCACTACACCGTCCTAATGCGTGGGTTAATCAAGATGTACAACATATCAACGACAATGTTGATGATGATGAAGGACAGTGCAACGACAACAACAACGCCCTGGACAAGCATTGCCTCGTTACCCTGGATGCCCTCGAGAATAGCGGTACCCATGCCAGGAAGGTTAAAAATAACCTCAATAACAACGGCGCCACCCATGAGGTAACCAATCTTCAGACCAAGTGTGGTTACAGGGGTAATAAGAGCGTTGCGCAGTACGTTTCTTGCAATGACGATTCTCTCTGGAATACCAGCACCGCGAGCAGTACGAACGTAGTCCTTATCCAGCTCCTCGACCATTGCGGTACGAACAATACGAGTCATCTGACCAGACATTGGAACCGCAAGTGCAAATGCCGGCATAATCATACGGGCAAGGTAGCCGACAAGATTTTTCGTAGGATCTGGTAGTGCTCCAGAGGCAGGCAAAAGCTTGAGTGTAGACGCAAAGACCAGAATCAAAAGAACTGCCAACCAGAATGATGGCGTTGCAAGACCAGCAATTGAGAATACGCGGATGATTTGATCGGGCCATTGGTCTCTATAGAGAGCTGCAATAACGCCCAACGTAAATGAAACTATTGCGCCAATAAAGAGACCCATAAAGGTCAACTGCATAGTTACTGGTAGAGCCTTTGAAATTCTTTCAGCAACTGAATAGTGAGAAGTGCCATAGGTACCCAGGTTTCCATGAGCAACATCACCGATATAGCGTACATATCTCACAGGCCATGGGTCATCAAGGCCATTCTCAATGTGATACTGCTGGATAGCTTCTGCAGAAGCAGACTCTCCCAAGGCATTGTATGCAGGATCAACATGCGAGAAAGACATTAGGAAGAATACGAGAAAGGTGACGCCTAGAGCCATAATCGGCAGCGCAATAAGACGGCGTCCGATAAGACGTAATAGGTTGTTCACTATCTCCCCCTCTCTCTTTAAAACAAACCGTACAAATAAAAATTGATAAGACTTTGAGCGCCTCAGAACTAAATTTAGCGCACAAGAGCCCGAGCGTTATAAGTAAAACGCTCGGGCCCCAATATATGAGATGCTAAGCGCGTGATGGCAACAAATTAGCTAGCAGAAACTGTGTTGACATCAATGAAGGACATACCGGTAGTTCCGATACCCTTGAAGCCCTTGAGAGCAACACCGTTGCTGTTTGGCTTCTCGCTCCAGGAAGCGGTGAAGGTCTTAGCAAAGAGAACTGGGTACAGAGGTACGTTCTCAGCGATGATGTCGAAGCACTCGTTCCAAGTGGACTGCTGATCAGCACCAGACTGGCCAAGAGCCTTGGTCATGAGCTCGTGAAGCTTAGTCCACTCAGCGGACTCCTTCCATGGACAACGCTTGGTCATCCAGACGTTATCGCCATACCACCAATTGAGCAGCAGGTCGACGTCTGCACCGAAGCAGGAAGGATCGCCAGGGGCAAGCAGGATGTCCCAAGAGCCGTCAGCTGCGTCAATTGCAGCATAGGTTGCTGGAGAAGTATCGGAAACGATGCTTACGTTAAAGCCGAGTGCGTCGAGGTCGTTCTTGACCTGAGTTGCCATGGACTTAACCTGCTCGTTATCGGTGGTGCGGAGAACAACATCACCAGGAGTGATGCCAGACTCAGAAATGAGCTTCTTAGCCTTATCAACATCGTGTGCATAGACAGTGGATGCCTTGTGATAGTTAGCAAAGGAAGAAGGAAGGTAGCTGGTAGCAACCTCAGCCTGACCAGAGAATGCGTTTGCAAGCATCTTGTCTGTATCAAGTGCATAGAGGCATGCCTGGCGAACCTTAACGTTGTCCCAAGGAGCCTTGCCAAGGTTGAACATTGCAAAGCGGACACCAAAGCCCTGGACAGCGTCAACGGTGCAGCCTGCGCCCTTGAGCTGGTCTACAGCGTCTGCAGGAACCATTTCCATAGCAAGGGTAGTTCCATCCTGCTGAGCGGTCAGACGAGCGGTTGGATCCTTAAGGACGTCATAGTGGAGCTTCTCGTCCTTAGCAGGAGTTGCGCCGTTGTAGTTTTTGTTAGGAACAAGGTCAAGAGTGTTGTCAGAGATGGACTCAAACTGCCATGGACCGGAGCCAACTGGCTGCTTCTTCATCTCGTCCTGGGAGCTGCTTGCTGGAACAACGCGAACGATGGACAGACGCTCCTTGAGGAGGGAGAAGTTAGCAATAGTAGTCTTAACGGTGACAGTCTTGTCATCCTTCTTCTCTACGGAAGCAATTGGAGCGAGCATTGGGACGTAGACGCTACCCTTAGCAGCGGAACGGTTGAAGGACTCAACAACGTCATCTGCCTTTACCTCGTTACCATCAGAAAACTTTGCGCCGTCACGGAGGGTAATCTCAAAGGTGTAATCGTCAACCTTCTTAGGATCAGCAGTAGCAAGCTCATTGAATGTTGAGTAGTCATGGAAGTTAAGACCATAGAGGCCCTCAACTACCTGCCAGTTAACACCAAGAGCAAGAGCTGATGAAGTAGTAGATGGATCATAGTTCTGGGTTGAATAAGCGGTACCAGCAGTAATTGTGCCGCCGCCTTCCTTTCCAGATGGAGCTTCAGCTGCCTTCTGCTGTCCGCCACCGCAAGCGGTGAGACCAAGACCAGCTGCTACAGTTGCTCCGCCAAGGAAGCCGCGACGCGAAAGTGGACGGTTAATAAACTCGCTCATTTCTGCCTCTTTCTAAAACTCTCCTTGCCACAACGTGGCACCAATGCCACTTGTGTGGCTTACATCTACATAACTATATGAAGAAAAGATATTTGTTCTGAAGACAGTTCGCCCAACGGTATTAATTTCTCGCTCATTGGCTGCTCAAAATATGAAAACGTGTTTTGTTGTATTATTTACTGCATATAAATCTTAATAGCAGCTAAGAAGGCCCGCAGTTAGCGGGCTTTACTATTATTTTACCTTGTATAATATATAAATTATTTAACTAACTACATAAGTAGTAAACAAAGTCAACTACCGTTTACCGATGATTTACTACCGTTTGCCTTTAGAAATTACGGATATGTTGTGAAGATTAAACAAGAGTCAGCCCAAAATGAACTGACTCTTGCATTAGAACAGCAAAAACGCTTCGAAATTACTTGGTTAAATCCAAAATTCGTTCAGGATTCGCCATAAAATCTAGATGTTCTTCCCCTAGATGAGATTCGATTATCTCTGATACTTGCTCGTCATTTTTTTCGATGTCAAAATTTCCATCTGCTGGGCTATAACTTCCTAAATAACCATCAGCTAGGTACGGTGGCGGCCATCCACTTAACCCTAGGCCACAAAAATTTCTAACTAGACATCTATAATTTCTATTATGCATTTCTTGTAACAACCCAGCGTTACTTGTTTGAATCCACATTTTTGGAGTTCCAAAATAAGACCCAATGGCGAATAGCCCCAAATCTTGCTCAACTGTACCAACAACCTTTTCTTGAGAACTTATTACCCAATATAATTTTATATTCAATATAAGTTGGTTAGCTTGACTGACTCCTAAAAATGGGCCAGAAATAGTAGCGGTCTCTAAGTCAATATTTCCTGCGGATCCAAAATCAGACTTAAGACCATTTCTCTTATTCTCATATTGTTGCTCAACATACTGAGCTGCCTGCTTTTTTAACTCTGGCAGTCTCATAGTATTCAGCTTAAAAAACCAGTTATTTATCAGCAAACCACAAATAACAAGAACTACCGATAATGACAGACCTTTTATAAACCTTTTTCTACGCTTCATCTGCTGTCACCTCATTAGAGTTGCTTGTAGCAACTGAAGTAAAAGTAATAACTAGGTAGCTCTAATGATATTCCGTGCGAGTATGCTTTAGCAGTACATCTGTCGGCCAATGGCTATATTTCAGCGTTGAATGAAAAAATAAGAATGGCATAACAACACTTCATAGCTGCCATTCTTATTACAAATAACTCTATTGTTTGATTTGGTTTTAGAGATTGTGCTTCTTCATCCTTTGCTCAAAGAGCTCGTTGATAATCTTTGACATCTCTTCAACTTGTTGAGCACTAGGTTCATCCTCAAATGCAGCGTAAAGCTCTGGATACTCCCGAGCAATATACTCACAAGACTTACCTGTTGCGTGTCCACGAACAAAGAACGGAATACGCTTAATGTATTCTGGATTCACGAGTGCCAAGATCTTCTCGTCTGCTGTTTTACTCATGAGTTCCTCCCCTTGCATCTAACTTCTCATGTACAGTCGTGGAAGATTCTTCCCAAGCTTTGAGCTCTTCATAAATAGTTTCTGCCAAGTTCACAGAAACACCTTTTACCTGAGAGATATCCTCAACACTTGCAGCCTTTAAGCGCTTAAAAGAGCCAAAATGGCGCATGATATCTTTTTTGCGTTTAGGTCCTACACCAGGGATTTCATCCAGAATAGAGACAGTCATTGCCTTATCTCTAAGCTCGCGATGGAACGTAATCGCAAAACGGTGAGACTCATCACGGACTTGCTTGATGAGATACAGAGAAGCTGAACCTGTAGGCAACACGATTGGCGTGTCGTCCCAAGGTACAAAGACTTCCTCATCAGACTTAGCAAGACCGCAAACAGGAATATCCAACCCCAGCTCATTAAGCTGATTGATGGCAGCAGTCAACTGAGGCTTGCCACCATCAACTACCAGCAAATCAGGACGTGAGCCAAAGCGCTCATCTGCCATGCGCTCCGGACTGTACCTTCTGCCCAGGACTTCTGTCATTGAAACAAAGTCGTTAGCTTCATCAAGCTCAGCGCGAATCTTAAAACGGCGATACTGGCTTTTATCAGCCTTTCCATTAGTAAAGACCACCATCGACGCAACGGTAAAATTGCCGTGAAGCGTAGAAATATCAAAGCACTCAATGCGCAGCGGTGGTGCATCAAGCGCAAGTGCGCTTTCCAGCTGAAGAAGTGCCTGGTTTGTACGGTCGTCGGCGTAGCCCGTGCGAATCATGTGGCGCATCAATGCGTGACGAGCGTTAGCAGAAGCCATCTGGAGAAGACGGAACTTCTCGCCACGTTGTGGATGGTGAAGCACACAGTTGTGACCTCGTTTTTGCGTAAGCCACTCGGACAAAACCTCTGCGTCGAGAAGATCGATGGGCAGGTTAACCTCTGCGGGAATGTCAGCGGTTTCGTCGTAGTAGCGCTTCAGGAAGCCCGAGACCAGCTCTTCCTCGGAAACGTCCAAGCCTTTGTCCAGGATAAACTCAACTGAGCGAATGGTACGACCTTCTCGCACAACAAACACGCAGGCAGCGGAGATGGTTTCTTCTCGATAAATGCCAATGAGGTCAATGTTGACTGAGGTAGGAAACGTGACTTGCTGGCGGTCATCAAGATCAGAGAGTGAAGTCAGACGGGACTTGAGCCGAGCTGCCTTCTCAAAATCCAGGTCAGCGGCGGCTTCTTGCATCTGGTCTTTGAGCTCAGAGACAATCTCGGAGCGATTTCCGCGGAGGAAGTTCTCTACCTGCCTGACGTTCTTTGCATAGGAAACGGTATCAATGGATCCCACGCACACACCAGGACCCTTGCCTACGTGGTAATCAAAACAGGGACGTCCCTTCTTTGCCAGCAGAAGGTTAGCAACAGCTGCACCGTCAGGGTCTTTTTCTAGCAGACGTTTAGCACGCTTCCACTCAACACACGTAGCGGAGCAGATAGGTACTACTTTTCTGAGCGTCTCGATAGTTTGGCGCGCAGCGTAGGAATCAGTGTAGGGACCAAAATAACGTGTCCCCTTCTTGTGTTTCTCGCGCGTGTACTTAATTGCTGGGAAGGTGTCTGACTCGGTAATGGCAATGTAGGGATAGCTCTTATCGTCTTTAAAGTCTACGTTGAAGTATGGACGATACTGCGCAATAAGATTGCGCTCCAGTACCAGCGCCTCGTGCTCGTTTTCTACCACAATGTAATCAAAACTGCGCACGACCTGCATCATTAAAGGAATCTTGGCACGGTCATCTTGAAGCGTAACGTACTGCCTCATGCGAGCACGCAGGTTTTTAGCCTTGCCTACATAGATAACCTTACCAGACCCGTCTTTCCAGAGGTAACAACCTGGATTAGTAGGAACCTGATCAACCTGTTCTCTGATGGATACCAGGTCATCTGAAGGCTCGGAAGAAAACGACGGAGCAAGTCCTGGCGCACCCGAAGGTACGTAGTTGGGGTCAAGATTGTTCTGAGAGTTATCTTTGCCGCCTCTGGCACCGCTTTTGGCCATGCTATGACCTTACGCGAGATACCAGTGAACGCAGCATGGCAGACTCTGGTGATTTGAAGAGGATTGCCAAGCCATAGGTAACCAAAACAGCTGGAATACCTGCAAAGATGCAATACAGCACGCCGTAAAGTGCTCGTCCATCTGGTACGCCAATAACAGCGCGCAGACCCACCATAATAAGAAGTGCTGCCGCTGATCCTGCCAGGCCAAAAAGAATTGAACGGACAAACGCAAACACCATGGACTTAAGTCCAATTTGACCAAGGTGCTTACGCAGGCTGATCAACATAATGGTATCGATAACCACATAGAAGATGGCCGAGGTAGTTGCTACAAACATCATGCCAAAGTGAGAAGTACCCACCAGCAGTACCAAAACCTGCACGACAGATCCGAGTGTTGCCGAAACAGCATAGAGTGTCATGCGACGCATAGCAGAACAGACTTTTTGCAGGTACATACCAATGCCATACAGAGGCAAAGCAAGCGACTGACCAATCAAGAATTGCTGGGTCAACAGCAGCTGATCTTCAGTGAACTTGCTGGCTCCAATAATAGAAACAAGGGGCATCGAGAAGATCATCAGATACATCATGAACGGTACGGTAAAGAAAAGAATCTGGTTGATACCGTGCTTAAAGTCTTTCTTGAACTGATCCATATTCTCTTTTGCCCAGCTATCGGACAGCTCCGTAAAGAGGGCTGTGGTAATAGGCACCGTCAAAATGGAATATGGCAGCGTGTACCAAAGACGAGCGTATGCCGCAATGGAAGCGCCAGATGCGGAAACGCTGAGCTGCGAGCTTGTCTGCACCGACATAGTTACAAACGTGGCAACCACAACAATCAGAGCAGGCGCGCCAATCTTAAGTGTCTCTTTAAGCGCGGGGTCTTTGAGGTTAATTCTCCACGAGAGCTTAATCCCCTTGCGCTTGAGTGACGGTACCTGAATCAGAACCTGAATCAGAACGCCCAGAGGATTTCCCAGTGCAAGAATAAGTAGACCCAGCTCAGGATTAGTGTTAACCAAGAAGGCATACGCAAAGAACGAGGCTGTAGTCACAAAGTTATTAAAAATAGGAGCCGCTGCTGGCCAGAGGTAGTCTCGCTCTGCATTCAAAACACCAGAGAAAATGGTAGAGAAGCAATACAGCATAACCTCGATGACAAAGAACCTAAAGAAGTACACTGCCAGCGTTGGGTCAAAATCAGCACCTGCCGAGAAGGACTGTGTATACACCACCTCTGCGGCAAAGAAGAAGCCTAGAACCGCAACAAGTCCGGTTGCGACGACAACAATGGAAAGCAAGTTAGAGGTATAGGCATTTGCCTCATCCTGTCCAACCTTCTTCTTAATAGAAAGATATACCGGCAAAAAAGCCGTGGTGAGCATTCCCGCACCAACAAGCTCATAGAGCTGGTCAGGAAGGGTATTTGCAATGGAATAGCAACTAGCAAGAACGGTAGCACCCATAGCAAATGCCTGAGCCCAGGTTCTTAAAAAGCCCGTAATACGGCTAATCAGAACAAGCACGCTCATCATAGAGGTGGAGCGGCTCAAGTCTTTTTGCTTAGAGACATCCTCTTCATCTGAAGAAGCCTCTCCACTATAAGAATTACCTGCGTCGAAGTTACCGTCTGACACAGAGCTGTTATCTGCCTCAGAGTTATCCTCTTCAGCAGCGGCTTCTTCGAGTTTCTGACTTACAATCTGCTCAAAGGCTTCATCCTCAATTGGTTGATGAAACGTCTCTGGAACAACAATGTTGTCCACTACAGGAGGCTCATCGAAGGTCTGATCAAGAGCCTTGCTCAAAGTTTCTTCAGATAAGGTTCCATCAGAAGACTCTGCTGAAAGTCGCATATGTTTGGGCTGATATGCCACTAGTGCACCTCGCGAACAATATCTGCAAACGTAGCCGATACAAATGAAGCCAAATCTTCTGGAGAAAGCGTCAAACTGAGTCCGCGTTTTCCACCAGAGATATGGATGAGCTCAAAAAGCTGAGCAGTCTCGTCAATTATAGTGGGAAACTGCTTCTTCATACCAACGGGAGTGCAACCCCCACGCACATAGCCTGTTAAACCCTCAAGCTCTTTAACAGGCAGCATGGAAAGGTTCTTTTGGCCGGATGAAACTGCAGCCTTCTTAAGATCAAGCTCTTGATCTACAGGAATGCAGCACACCACATGCTCTCCACTTGAAGACACGCAGACAAGTGTTTTGAACGCAGCGTCTGGATCTTCTCCAAGCATCTCTGCAATATGAGTTCCCAACTCACCAGAAGGAACGTCTTCGTCTACCTCGTAAGATTGGAACTCGTAAGCAATGCCGGCAGCATCAAGCTCCCTCATGGCATTTGTCTTTTGAACCTTTGCCGTTTTTCTCGCCATGTTATGCGCGCTTCTTCTGAGCTTTTTTCTCTGCAGCTAGACGTACGTTATCACGGTCAAGAATCTCTTTGAGGAACTTACCTGTGTGGCTTTCTGGTGTTGCGGCAACCTTTTCTGGCGTACCAGAAACAACTACCGTTCCTCCACCATCGCCGCCTTCTGGACCCATGTCAATAATACGGTCAGCCATCTTAATGACATCCAGGTTGTGCTCAATGACAAGAACGGTGTTGCCCGCATCAACAAGACGCTCAAGAACAACAATAAGTTGTCTGACATCCTCAAAATGAAGACCAGTTGTTGGCTCGTCCAGAATATAAAGAGTTTTACCAGTCTGCTGACGGTGAAGCTCTTTTGCAAGTTTGACGCGCTGCGCCTCGCCACCAGAGAGCGTAGTTGCAGGCTGGCCAAGATGAATATAGCCAAGACCCACATCGTGAAGAGTCTGCAGCTTGTTCTTAATGCGAGGAATATTTGCAAAAAACGCTAGCGCCTCATGAACGGTCATGTCAAGGACGTCAGAGACAGACTTGCCGTGATAGAGAATCTCGAGCGTCTCACGGTTGTAGCGCTTACCGTGGCAGACCTCGCAAGGAACATAGACGTCAGGCAGGAAGTTCATTTCAATTTTGATCTGGCCGTCGCCCTTACAAGCCTCGCAGCGGCCTCCCTGGACGTTAAACGAGAAACGACCAGCTGAGTAACCACGAGCACGGGATTCTGGAACTGAAGCATACAGGGCACGCAGGTCATCCCAAAGACCAATATAGGTTGCTGGATTAGAACGAGGTGTTCTACCAATAGGACTCTGATCAATATCAATGACCTTGTCGATAAGATCGACGCCTTCAAGCTTTTTATACTCTCCCACCACGCGCTTTGAATGCTGAACTGCATTGGTAAGCGCGGGAGCAAGGGTATCGGTAACCAAAGAAGACTTACCAGAGCCAGAAACACCTGTGACTACTGTCAATGTGCCCAGCTCGATAGCGGCGGAAACGTTCTTAAGGTTGTTAGCACTAGCTCCCGTAATCTTGATTTTTCCGCGACCGGGCTTACGACGAGCCTCTGGCAGCCTAATCTGCTTCTTTCCCGTGAGATACGCACCTGTGATGGAATCAGGGTTTTCAACAATCTCTTCTGGAGTGCCAGCAGCAACAACGTGACCACCAAGCTCACCGGCGCCGGGGCCCATGTCAATAACGTAGTCAGCTGCGCGAATAGTATCTTCATCGTGCTCGACAACAAGTACGGTATTTCCGCGGTCCCTAAGCTGCTTGAGCGTCTCAATGAGGCGATTATTATCTCTTTGATGCAGACCAATGGAAGGCTCGTCCAGAATGTAGAGAACGCCCATAAGACCAGCGCCAATCTGAGTTGCCAAGCGAATACGCTGGGCCTCTCCACCAGAAAGCGATGCTGCTGCACGAGAAAGCGTGAGATAGTCCAAGCCAACGTTTACCAAGAACTGCAGCCTTGCCACAATCTCTTTGACAATAGGACCTGCAATAACCTTCTGACGATCAGTAATAGTCAGCTGCTTGAAGAACTGGAGCGACTCTTTACAGGAAAGTTCACAGACCTCCCAGATGTTTTTCTCGCCAACCGTAACAGAGAGAATTTCTGGCTTTAAGCGAGCTCCGTGACAGGTTGTACAGGGCATCTCGCGAATGTACTTCTCAAGATGCGTCTTCATATTCTCTGACGTGGTCTCTTGGTACTTGTCAAAAAGAATCTTTCTGACGCCAGAGAACGTAGTAAACCAGTGCGTATTGCGGCCGTCGCGCGTCTTGTAGTCAACGCGAATCTTAGTGGAACCAAGG
The DNA here is from genome assembly GCA_963548345.1 of uncultured Atopobium sp. GTDB lineage: Bacteria > Actinomycetota > Coriobacteriia > Coriobacteriales > Atopobiaceae > Lancefieldella. Next base: position 40,178 of record CAUUUQ010000001.1, read on the forward strand.
CCACCGAGAAGGGCATCTTGTACCTTCTTGGGCAGTTTATTCCAAGGTGTTGTATCGGATACGTCAAAATGCTTGCAGACTGCAGACAAAATCTGAGGATAGTAATTGGAGTGACCAAAGAGGCTTCCAAAAACGCCTTCAGAGACAGACAGTTTTGGATCAGCAATGAGTGCCGCAGCATCAATAATTTTGCGAGTTCCTAGGCCATCACAGTCAGGACAAGCTCCGTAAGGTGCGTTGAACGAGAAATCGCGAGGCTGCAGGTCATCCATAGAGTGACCGTGAATTGGACAAGCAAGCGCCAGCGAATACTGCAAGAGCTCTTCTGGCATAGTCTCTGGATTGGATTTATCGGCCAGGAGCAATATGCCTACCTTGCCCTGGGCAAGCTTAGTTGCCTGCTCAACACCCTCAACAATACGGCCCAAAGAATCAGGACGAATGACAATACGGTCAACGACAACCTCAATATCGTGCTTGAGCGTTTTACCCAGCGTAATCTCTTCATCAAGTTCACGCACAACGCCGTCAACACGAACGCGAGAAAATCCTTCTTTGCGCAGGTCTTCAAAGAGCTTGACGTACTCGCCTTTACGGCCCAAAACAACAGGAGCCAAAACATAGGCTCTGCGTCCCTGACCAGCCTCAAGGATTTTATCGGCAACCTGATCGGTTGTCTGGCGCTCAATAACGCGACCGCACTCAGGGCAGTGAGGAGTACCCATGCGAGCATACAAAAGACGCAGATAGTCGTAGATTTCTGTTACGGTACCCACGGTAGAGCGAGGATTTCTGGAAGTGGTCTTCTGGTCAATGGACACCGCAGGAGAAAGGCCATCAATAGAGTCAAGGTCTGGCTTATCCATCTGTCCCAAAAACTGACGGGCATAGCTGGACAAAGACTCAACGTAGCGGCGCTGTCCTTCTGCGTAAATGGTGTCGAAGGCAAGGCTTGACTTGCCCGAACCAGAAAGTCCCGTAATAACTACCAGCTGATCACGAGGGATATCAATATCAATGTCTTGCAGGTTGTGCTCTCGTGCGCCACGGATAGCAATTTTGCTTGAAGCCATAGTTCCTCACATAACCAGTTTGACATGCACATTTCTTTTACGCGCCAACTGCCAAACAATAGAAAACAACATCAGTACACACCGATACAATTTGTGCGTACTGATGTTCTAGTATACCCAAGATAGTGCCGCCAAAACACGGCAAGCGCGCTTCCCTATTTAATGCGAACCTTCATCACAGCTTTTTTGAGCTTTGAGTCAGATTTCTCCAGCGTACAGCCTGGTTTGTGAGCATCAGATGGAGGTGTCACCAGAAAATCACCTGCGTGCAAGGTAACCCATGTCTCTTCCCCAGGATTGGTGTAAGCACCAAAATCAGCATCAAAATTAAATTCACCCTTAAGAACACACTGCTCAAGAGGGGCAACTGCAATGCTTTCGGTGCCAGAAATAACCACATGAATATCGGCGTAAATCTTATGAGCCTCATAGTCCTTCTCGCCAGGCAGAGCTGGCTCAAACTCCATGACGTTCACAAAAACGTTATCTCCGTCAATTTCTGTTTTGCCCAAAGGCAGGTCATCCAGATTGTGGGTTGCTAGAAACTCCGCAGCACAGGCCATATATTTCTGACCAAAGTCATTCTCAGATAAATTCTTAATTGACGAGAAAATCATGTGAACCTCCTACGTTCAGCTAAAGTGCGCCGAAAAGATTATAGCTATCTCGTTTGCCATAAAGTTCTATGGGTAGAATTAAGTAGTTACTGCATACAACTGCTACATAAGGAGAGACATGGCAGACGTAGATATTGATAAAGAAGCGCTTCGTAAAGAGATTGACGCTGCGCTGCATGGCAAAAAGAAAGAGCCACAGCCACCAGCGGGCTTTGAACTCAATCAGCACTCAAGCGTGAAGCACGTTATTGGCGTTGTTTCTGGTAAGGGTGGTGTTGGTAAGTCCTTTGTCACCGGCATTCTTGCTACTAACCTTGCTCGCGCAGGTAAGCGCGTTGGTATTCTTGACGGCGATATTACCGGACCTTCAATTCCTCGTATGTTTGGCATCTCTGATGAGCGCTCTTACGGCGTTGAAGAGCAGCTTATTCCTATCGAGGATGCAAACGGTATCAAGATCATGAGCGCCAACCTGGTGCTTCAGAACGAGACCGATCCTGTTCTCTGGAGAGGCCCCGTTGTTGCTGGCGCTATTCAGCAGTTCTACAGTCAATGTAACTGGGGAGACCTGGATTATCTGCTGATTGATATGCCTCCAGGAACAGGCGACGTTGCGCTGACGGTATTCCAGTCCCTTCCTGTTGAGGGTGTTGTGATTGTTTCTTCTCCACAAGATCTTGTTCAGATGGTTGTGGGCAAGGCAGTGCGCATGGCAGAAATGATGCATGTACCTGTACTTGGTTTGATTGAGAACATGGCATATATCACCTGTCCTCACTGCGATGAGCGCATTGAACCTTACGGTCCATCAAAGCTTGCCGAGACCGCAGCAGCATTTAACCTCAAGCCTTTGGGACAGCTTCCTATGGATGCAACCTTTGCGCAGATCGCCGATAAAGGAACCTTTAGCACCGAGCTTCCTCAAGGTCTTGTCCCTGACGCAACACAGAGCGTTCTTGACCTGTAAGTCCTAGAAGCTGGTGCTTACACAACACAAAAGGTAATTCTTACTATGGCTCAAACAACGCGCATTAAAGAACGACAAGCAGCACAGGCTCAGCGTATTAAGCAAGCTCAGGCGTTCATGGTGCCAGACAACATTGATGTAGCAATTCTGGGTGGCGGCGCGGCAGGACTCTGCGCTGCCATCACTGCTGCTGAGGTTCTTGGTACCAATAAGCGCGTTGTTGTCTTTGAAAAAACACTAGAGAGTGGCAGAACTATCCTGGCAACAGGCGGCGGTCGTTGTAACTTTACCAATGCTGATTTGAGCTTTGAGAATTTCTCTCATCCAGAGTTTGTTCAGGCTGTTTGCAGGGATAAGGGCACCTTCCTTTCAGACATTCTCTCTTTCTTTAGGTCCAGCGGTCTTGCGTGGGCAACTGAAGACGAGGGCAGAATGTACCCGCTTACCAGGCAAGCAAGCTCCATCCAGTCACTGTTGCTCAGACGTGCCCAAAAAGCTGGCGTTCAGTTTGCCCTAGGACGAGAGGTAACATCAGTAAAACCCCAGCACAATGGCTTCACCGTTACCTTTCAAGAATGCTTTGGTGACGAGAAAACCCACAAAGTCCAAGCGTCATCGGTCGTTCTAGCCACTGGCGGACTCGCAACCACAAATCTTGCAGAGAGCCTTGACTTGCAGACCACTTCACTGCGACCTGGACTCTGTGCACTTACTTGCTCTCCCCAACCTCCAGCAAGTTTAGATGGAAAGCGCGTCCGTGCTCATGCGATGCTTTTAAGAGACGGCAATGTCCTTAAACAGGAATCAGGCGAGCTGCTCTTTAGACCATTTGGACTCTCGGGCATCATGATTTTTAACTTGTCCCGCACCGCTCTTCCAGGCGATGTGCTTGAGATTGACCTTCTCCCTCAGCTTACAGATGAAGAAGTTGCGGCGGCTGTAGAAGCTCACACCACCGACGGTCTTCTGGACTCACAAATTGCCGCCTACCTGAGCGTCAGTAATTCAGTTGAAGCCACGATTGCCAAAGCTCACAGAATGGCCTTTACCGTTACGGGTACGTCTTCCAAAGTTGTCCCACAGGTCTGTGTTGGTGGTATTTCCGTTGATCAAGTGAGTACAGACACACTTGAGGCGCGCAGCATTCCAGGTCTGTTTATCGCTGGAGAAGCTCTTGACATTGATGCTCAATGTGGAGGATTCAACCTCTCGTGGGCGTGGAAGAGCGGTATGATTGCCGGTCTGGCTGCCGCAAAAAGCGCTGGTCAGAATTGCGAATCTTTGAAAGAGGACAACTAACATGCTGGAAGTATCAAACATTAAAGTTCATGTTGCTCCTCTTCGTAAGCATCCTGCTAAAGAATCAAAGGTGGGGTTTGACGCGCTGCTTCGCACTCTCCGAGTCTCTGCGGATGAGGTTACCTCATATGAGCTGCATAAACGCTCAATTGATGCGCGTAAAAGAAACGATATTGTTCTTATCCTTACCTACCACGTAAACCTTAAAGGTGGGCCTGCAGCGGAACAAAAACTCCTTAACAAGATTCAAGGCAAACCTGCGGCAAAACATATCAAGCTTGCTGAGGCAAATGCTTTTACGCTTCCCAAAGCGAAGCAACCTGCTCCCTCAGAGAATCGTCCCGTTGTTGTAGGAGCAGGATGTGCAGGCCTATTTTGTGCACTAACGCTTGCCAAAGCTGGCCTTAATCCCCTGCTCATCGAACGTGGAGATGACGCAACGAGAAGAACTGCTGCAGTGGAGCATCACAACCAAACTGGTCAGCTAGATCTTGAGAGCAACATCCAGTTTGGCCTTGGAGGTGCCGGCACGTTTTCTGATGGAAAACTCAACACGGGTACCAAGAGCGCTTCTCATCGCTTTATTCTTGAGACTTTTGTTAAGGCGGGTGCACAGAAAAATATTTTGTGGGACGCAAAACCCCACGTAGGAAGTGATGTTCTTCCCACCGTTGTGACCAACATTGTCAAAATGATTGAAGACGCTGGCGGAACCGTTGCGTTTAGGACAAAGCTCACCTCCCTAGAGCGAACCTCAGATGGCTCTCTTTCTGCAATTCAGATTGAAAGAACCACTCCAGACGGTTCAGTTCAACCTGAAACCATACAGACTCGCACGGTGATTCTTGCAACTGGACACTCAAGTAGAGACACGTATGTCATGCTCAAAGACAAGGGCATCTCTATGGAGAGAAAAACCTTTGCCATGGGCGTGCGAATTGAGCACCTTCAGTCCCAAATCAATAAATCACTCTATGGTCCTGAAGCAACCAATCCCGTACTTGGAGCGGCTCCCTACAAGCTTTCTGTTCATCTTCCCTCTGGTAGGAGTGCTTTCTCATTCTGCATGTGTCCTGGTGGCTATGTCGTCTCTGCAGCTAGCGAGAAGGACGGCGTAGTTACAAACGGCATGAGCCTGTCTGACCGCGCAGGCAAAAATGCCAACTCCGGTCTGTTAGCTAACGTCTATCCAGAAGATCTACCAGGAGACGACGTACTCGCTGGCATTGAGCTGCAACGCTCTTGTGAGCAAGCAGCTTTTAAAGCAGGTGGCGGCGCTTATGTTGCTCCTGCTCAGCTGGTTGGTGACTTCCTACACAAGAAAGCTTCTACTGGACCGCGCTCGGTAAAACCGACGTATCCACGTGGTGTTGCCTGGACCTCACTTGAAGACTGCCTGCCATCCTACATCTTACAAACCTTGCGAGAAGCCCTTCCGGTTATGGACAAAAAGCTTCATGGCTTTGCTCATCCCGATGCTGTTCTTACCGGAGTTGAAACAAGATCAAGTTCTCCTGTAAGAATTACTCGCGATGAAACAGGACAGAGCATTAACACTCCAGGTGTATGGCCTGTAGGTGAAGGTGCTGGCTATGCGGGCGGCATTATGAGTGCTGCTGCAGATGGCATTAGAATGGCTGAGCTTGTAGTAGAGCACTACAACAACGCTTAGTGCTTGCCTCTATAACGTCTACGAGTTGCGTGAGCACTGCCCTTTCTAGCTCCTGTTTTAAGCCTCTTGATAACATCATCTGATGTAGTGCCTTCAAGCTGGCTTCTAATGGCTACAATCTGATCTCTGAGCTCTGCTGCATGTTCATAATCCATTGACGCAGAAGCCTCTGCCATCTCTGCTTCCATACCAGAAAGCATAGCCTCAACCTCTGAGCGCGGAAGATTTTGAAGCTCTTCAGCAAGCAATTCTGCAGGCATCTCAAGAATTGATTCTTGCTGCTCTTCAAGCGAATCTTCGTCATCAGAGGCGGTATAGAACTCTCCGTTTTTGCGCTTACGCTTATCAACGTTTTCTGAAGCTTCAGCAATAAAGCCTGCAATATCCGTAATGGATTTCTTAACGGTCTTAGGTATAATACCGTGCTCTTTGTTAAACGCTTCCTGAATTTCTCGGCGCCTTTTTGTCTCATCTATAGCAATGCGCATAGAATCAGTGATTTTATCGGCATACATAATGACCTGGCCAGAAGCGTTTCGTGCTGCTCTGCCCATAGTCTGAATAAGAGACCTTCTGTTTCTTAAGAAGCCCTCTTTATCTGCATCAAGAATTGCTACAAGAGAAACCTCTGGAATATCAAGTCCTTCTCGCAAAAGGTTAATGCCAACCAGTACGTCAATCTTTCCCTGGCGCAAATCTCTAATGATTTCTACGCGGTCAAGCGTAGCGGTATCCGAGTGCATATAGTTGACTTTAATGCCCTCATCTAGCAGGTGATCTGTAAGATCTTCTGCCATTCTTTTAGTAAGCGTGGTAACAAGAACGCGCTCTTTTTTTGCCACTCTCTCTTTGACCTCTGAAATAAGATCATCAATCTGACCTCTTACTGGTCTGACATCAATCTTTGGATCGAGAAGGCCAGTTGGACGAATAATCTGCTCAACCTGTTGCTGGGCAACCGTCTCTTCGTAGTCTCCAGGAGTTGCAGAGACGTAAATAAACTGTGGAATACGTCCCTCAAATTCGTCAAATCTGAGCGGCCTGTTATCCAAAGCAGAAGGAAGTCTAAATCCGTGATCTACCAGTGTAACCTTACGAGACCTATCGCCCTCATACATACCTCTAATTTGAGGAACCGTAACGTGCGACTCATCGATGATACAAATCATATCTTTAGGGAAATAATCAATGAGCGTATAGGGAGGCTCACCGGGAGCACGCCCATCTAAATGGCGCGAGTAGTTCTCAATACCATTGCAATAACCCATAGTCTCAAGCATCTCTAAGTCATAGTTTGTCCTCTGAGCAAGACGCTGGGCTTCTAGCAATTTATCGTTTTCTTTAAGCTCTTTAACACGAGCTTCCATCTCTTCCGAGATGGTTGTAAGAGCATGGGTAATCTTTGGACGCTCAGTAACATAGTGAGATGCTGGCCAAATTGGAATAGCATCAAACTCTCTCAGCACTTCTCCCGTTACATTGCTAACCTCTGAAATACTTTCTACTTCATCACCAAAGAACTCAATACGCAGCGGATTTTCTGCATATGGCGGGAACACGTCAACAACGTCTCCACGCACCCTAAACATGCCACGCTGCAGGTCATAATCATTTCTATCGTACTGGACATCAATAAGATCTTTAATAAAATCATCACGCTCAAGAGGAACGGATTTATCTACATTAGGTGCAAGACCTGCATAATCTTGAGGGCTGCCAATACCATATATACACGATACAGATGCAACTACAATGACATCTCGTCTAGATAGAAGCGATGAAGTTGCCTGGTGACGGAGCTTCTCTACCTCTTCGTTGATGGAAGCGTCTTTTTCTATGTACGTATCAGACTGCGGAACATATGCCTCTGGCTGGTAGTAGTCATAGTACGAGACAAAGTACACAACAGCGTTGTTAGGAAAGAGCTCCTTCATCTCTGAAGCAACCTGTGCAGCCAGTGTTTTATTGGGCTCCATAATAAGCGTGGGGCGGTTGAGCTTCTCGATAGTTTTAGCCATAGAGAAGGTCTTACCCGAACCCGTAACACCTAAGAGCGTCTGATACCTAAGCCCGTCTTCAATTCCTTGGGCAAGCTTTTCTATTGCCTGTGGCTGATCACCTGCGGGTTCAAAAGGAGATACTACCTGAAGCTTCTCTTCTCCTGCTTCACGACCAAATCGGCGCAGTTCAGCACCTATATATTCTTTATGTTGATCTTCAGCATGAGATGCATTCATGAGATTCTCCTTTTCTTGTGAAAGTAGTATACCCCACTTCTCAAAACTGAAACACTTGTTCTATACTATTTATAAATTGCAGTATAGTTTCAAAGTGTGACGGGTAATAAATACATTACCTATATGCGTTAAACTAGCATTTAAATAAACAAGTTACATCAGATAAAGGAGATACCTTGGGCGTCTCAGATCTTTTCTCGCTAAATAAAGCTTCAAAGCAACCTCAGGGTTCTACCCTAGAGAAGATTTTACTGCGCTCAAATAATGTCATTGCCGCTCTTAAAGACCTTGTTGCAAACAATCAGATTGCAGAGGCTGGTCTTCAAGAGATGCTGATGCGCTCTAAAAATCTCGAGAATACCAATCTGCCCAAGGGCGATGTTCATAAGCTGGACAGAACGGGTCGCTGGTGGTTCAACGCTAACACGATGGAGTGTGCACCAGAAGAGTACGATGCTTTTATTGCAACAGAAGCAATCCTCAACATTTCACAAGATGTTGAAGCCCTAAAGAATACACATGCTTCTGAGACAGATCTTCAGCTTGTTCGTACTAGCCTTTCGCAGGTAGCAAGCCTCATGCCCAAGTCAGCTTCTCTTTCTGAGCAAGTTGCTCCTTTTAGTGGTAACGCTGACGGCAGCTCAGACTGGATGAAGCGTCTCTGGTTTGCCAACTATGTTGAGAACACGCCATTCCCTTTTAGGATGGTGTATAACTTCTTCTACAATCCACAACTTGATATTTTGGTATTTGAGTTCTTTGTAGCTCGTCCTCGCTGCTTTAGTTTCTTATCTGCAGAAAAGGCAGAGCAAATTGCAGCGGCGCGCGCTTACGCACTGCGTACTTCTCTTTGCGTGGCCCGCATGGCACTTCAAAGCTGCAAAATCTCTCGCGTCTGCATCAACGGCAGCTTGCGTGGAGAAGAGCGCATTGTCTTATCTATGGACTTAAACGAAGCTGCCCTTGCTCGCCTATTGCCTACTGCAGCAAACACTCAAATTGACGGCAACAGCTTCCCACAAGATCCAGCGCTCAGGGTTTCTTTTGACGCTGAAGGTTGGTTTAGCGAGGTTGAGCCTTTTATGAAGCCAACAGACGAGTGGGTTTCTCCACGTAGCTTCTTTGAAATGCCAGACCTGTCTGATCGCCCCTGTTCGCCAGCAGTCACTGCTGTTTGTGGAGCCCAAAAGGTAAGTGACCTTGGCTACTCTGAGGCATCTCATCGCATCAGACTTTGGAACACCACTCTCAACAACATCCCAAAAGATGCCTCTACTGCAGATGCAGTTGGTAAATTTGAGGAAGCAAAAGCTTCAACTTCTGATATTTACGCCATTGAAGGCTTTGATAGAGTCATCCATGGACTGGTTGAGGGCACTATTGATTTCTCGGACAGAAGGTCTATGGCCGAGAAATTCCTCTTTGGTTCGCCTTTGCAAAAAACGCTTCAATCCATAAATAACATCATGGACGGAGAGCCAGACCCAGACGCTCTAGAAAAGGTGCTTACAGAGCTTGAGTCTCAGGTTTCACCAACCCTTGATATGGGTCTGTATCTGGATGACTCTGATTCTATCTACAGATATTTTGATTCCCTCTCAGAGCGCGTTGCTTATAACCTTGCATTCCCCAATGAGCCAAGAAAACTGGTGCTTATTCCAGACACCTATTTTATGTCTTTAGCAAGAATGGCTCGTGCCTACAACCTGCTTGAACAGCCAGAAAAAGCAGAACGCTATGCACAAGAAGCCCATAGAATTTCTCCTTTGGGAATTGATGCAACGCTGCTATTGGTAAGAACATTAGAAGATCAGTCAAAAGTTTTTGAGGCTGCAAAGCTGCTCAAAGACCTTATCGCACACATTTTTTCTAGCTCAGATGTTGCTCTGGTGTACTATCGCCTGGCCTATATGGAGTGGAAGCTAGGACGCTCTGACCTTTGTGCAGCTTGCTATCAAATGGCAATAATTATCGGCGGCAGTGTTGCCCAACCTGCAAAAGAAGAGCTTGAAGACCTTCTCAAGGCAGATGCTTCTGTTAAGAAACTAGATACCCCTCAAGAAGTCTTCTCGTTCCTTAAGCAAAATGGTGTTCCTGTCTTTGACCAGAAAGCTGTGTTTAACAAGGCAGTTGCTATTGGCAGCGCATGTGTTAACGATGGCATTTATTGTGTTGGCCAAAACATGCTCAAGAACTGCCTTGAGATTACCTTTGACGATGCAGCTGCCAAGGTAGAGAGTTCACTGAGGACGCCCTTCTAGAGACCGCGCACGTAAGCTATAACTTATTGCTCTGAATGCTGATTAAACCGAGCGTTTAACCAAAGCTCTACCTGTGCTTTAAGATCATCGAGACCTTCAGAGTTCACAAACACTGTATCAGCCTGGTTACGCAAATACGTATCGGAAGGCTGATGCGCTATGCGCTGCTCAAACTCCTGGCGAGAAGATCCTCGCTGTTCAGCGCGCTCTGCTCTGAGCTCTAATGGTGCTACAACAACGACAACTTCATCAACCAGCTCAAGTAAGTCTTCAACGCGGTCAAGCAGCGGAACCTCTACAAAACAGAACTGAGCATCTGCACTAGGAGCTTCTTTTGTCAGGAATTGACGCATATATTCCCTGATAAAAGGCATTTCTAGATCTTCTAAGAGCTCAGCTGATTCACTGGTAGCAAAAGCTCTACGGCCAAGCTCTCGCCTATTAATCTCGTGAGTAACAGGATCTAGCAAATCGTTTCCAAAAGCCTCTGCCACGCGATACGTACATTCGCATCCAGGGCGTAAAAGCTTTCGAGAAACCTCATCAAGGTCAAAGCGCAGACCACCTGCCGCTTCAAACATTTTAGAAACAGTTGATTTGCCAGACGCCATTCCGCCGGCGAGAATTACCTTGTACATGTAGCTCACTCCTATAACTGCAGTGCCGTATAAGAGCCTAGCAGTTTTACTTCTTCAGGAGTGTGAGTTACCCAAATTACAACTTTTGATTCAACGAACGGTTTGACAAAGGCAATAACCTGCTGCTTAAGCGCTTCATCTAATCCCTTGAGCGGTTCATCAAACAGCAAGATATCTGCATTGGCAAAAAGTGTGCGCAAAAGTGCAACGCGTCTCTTTTGTCCGCCAGAAAGCTCAGAGACAGGCTTGTTTTCTGTTCCCTCAAGCCCAACTGCACAAAGTACTTCTGTAATACGCTCTCGTGCATTTTGCTTTTGCTTCTGTGAGTGCGCTTGTATGGCAAGCATGATATTTGCCCTGACACTCAAGTTTTCCAACAGCCTATCTTCTTGAAACATCATGACTGTTTTAGCCTGAGGAGATTTGCTTACTGTGCCTGAGTCAGCCACTTCAAGGCCGCAAAGGATACGAAGAAGTGTTGTTTTACCTGCTCCAGAAGGCTCTGAGAGTACATATACTCCCCTGTCAAACTTGTAGGAAAAGTCATTAAGCACAACCGTATTGCCAAACGATTTAGTGATGTTTTTTACCTCAAGCAAATGCCCAGATGTGTGCGCGTAATTTGTTGTATTCATGTTCATGAGCAGCTCTTTTCTAACCTTGCAGCTACCCATGAAACTAACCGCATCACGATCTTCTCGCCAAGTGCGCTCATCACAATAACCACAAGTGTCCACGCAAAAAGAGCTGGTGTATCCAGGTACACCTTAGCGTTGTAGAGATGTTCGCCAATAGAAAATGTGGGAAGACCAATTACCTCGGCAGCAATTCCCGACTTCCAGCAAAAGCCCATAGCAAGTGAGGTTGCTGTCTTAAGCGAGGGCATAAGTTGCGACAAATAAATTGCCTTAACGCGTTGCCATCCGTGAATCTGGTACACATCGGCCATCTCAATAAGCTGCTGGTCAGTGCTAAGAAGTCCCTCAAGTACCGCAATGTAGATGATGGGAAGCGCCATCAAAAATGAAATTGAAATTGAGAGGTAGGGCGTACGAACCCAGATAAGCAGCAAGATAACAAACGAGGCCACGGGGATTGATTTAATCGTAGAAATCAGCGGTTCAAAAAGAATCTTGATCAGCTTGTACTTAAAACTCAAAAATGCCAGCAAGGAGCCAACGGTAAAAGCAAGCGCTCCACCAGCAAAAATACGCAAAAGAGAAAGACCAATAGAAACCCAAAATTCGCGCAATTGAGCTAGCGAGAAAAGCGTCTGGATGGTCTGAACAGGTGAAGTTAAAACAATATCTTGGTTGATAACAACTGCAGCTACCTGCCATACGGCAAGCCAAAACGCCAAAGCACCTAAACGAACTGCCGAGGCAGCGCCTGTTGTGGCATTGCCTCGGTCAGAAATACTATCGTTTATGTGCGGATTATGCGCCAAAGTAGAAATCGTCTCCAGGAACCTGTCCGCCTACTGACTGAGGATTAGCTTCAGCCAGAATGCCTAAGTAGCTTGAAAGCGCGCTCTTCATATCTGCGCCATCAATATACGTAATATTACACTTAGGCAGCGCAACCTTAGCAATAGGCTCTGGAACAATACCGTATTTGCCCACAAGTGTGGCTGCGTCATCTGGATGATCAACCGCAAACGCGACAGAGTCTTTGTAGTGAGAAAGCAAAGCGGTCACAGCATCCGGAGAATCTGAGATGAGCTTTGAAGAAATAATAGTCACGCCAGCAATTAGCTTGCTTTGAGGATTGACTGCCTCCCACTCAGCACCAAGGTCAATGGCAACGCGAATCTGGTTGTTCTTGGTTTGTGCCACTGTAACAAAAGGCTGTGGGAGCAGCGCAATTCCCTCTGGGTTTTGTGCCAGAGCAGCAACACACTCGGTATGCTCGCTCTTCCACTCTACCTGGACATCCTCGCCAAGCGTCATACCGTTTTTGCTGAGCAGATAGGACAAAGTGTACTCTGGGACAGCGCCCTTACCGGAAGCGTAGAGCGTCTTTCCTTTGAGGTCGGCAAGCTTAGAGATGGCGCTACCTGTCTCAACAATGTAGAGAACATTCAGCACGTTGAGGCAGGCTACCTTATAGGCACCCTTAGTCTTATTGAACAGCGTAGCTGCAAGATTTGCAGGAATAGAAGCAACGTCCACATCGCCCTGAGCAACCTTGGCAACTACCTGGTCAGGGGCATCCAAAATCTCAAACGAATAGTTGTTATCGGTAATGTTTTGCGCCTCAACCTCGCTCATGAACTTAACCAAGCCCATGGCGGTAGGTCCTTTGAGCGTTGCAACTTTTACCGCAACAGGATCAGATTTCTTAGTCTCATCTTTTGTTGCGTCCTGAGACTTCTCTTGGTCTGTTCCTTTGCAGCCAAACAGTGCTGTAGCTGGAATAAGACCTGCAAGCTTAAGAAACGAACGTCTATCCATGAATCACTCCTGACTCGAAAAGTTAACTATGGCTACCTTATCACGTCTACAGCAAAATTCATACGATATACAGCATATCTTGCAAACTCTTTGATACATCCATAAGGACAAGACGTGCCCATGGCGAGAAAAACTAGTTCTTCTCGCCATATCCAAGGACGTACGCACGGCACAGATTCTCGGTACCGATGATTGCATCAATGTGGCAACGCTCACGACCGTGAGTGTTGAGACAAGCTGGACCAAATGCACCGCTCTTCAAATCATTGCCAGAGAAGTACGCGGCGTTAGCGTCAGTTGAGAAGTGGAAGGCAACCTGCTGATTCCACTTTTCTGGCTCAACAACCTCCTGCGCGCAGGCAATAAGCTTGTTAGAAACTTCCCAATCGTAAGGCGAGCGAATATCAGAAACAATGATGCCTACGTGGTGTTCATTTGAATTGTAGTCTGGTCCAATGAGGGTAATGTCTAGCGATACGTACTCATCTACCTCAACAGGCAAGAACGCGCCGCCGTGACCAATCTCCTCGTACATGGGGAATGCAAACAGAGTGTTATAGAGGGGTTTCTCGCCAGACTGTGCAAGCCAACGGAGTGTGTGAAGCTGCGCTGCAACACAAGCCTTATCATCGATAAAGCGAGAAACCATATAGCCGTTGTCATACATCTCAAAGTGAGGGTCAATGGCAACAACCGCACCCTCGGAGACGCCCAGTGCACGGGCTTCCTCAGCAGAAGAAACGTCAGCGATGAGCGAGATGGACATGTTGTCCTCGTTGCGCTCCATAGTTCTAGCGTCTTCAAAGACGTGAACGGAGTGGTGGTTGCAGATCACCTGGCCATCAACAACGGAGTCATCTCTACAAACAACGTGGCAGGTCTCACCCTCAATGCTGTGGTAGTTGATGCCGCCCAGCTGACGGACGCGCAGTGTGCCGTCTGAGTTGAAGCCTCGAACAATCAGACCAATGGTATCAAGGTGAGCATTAACGCCAACAGTCTTGCTGGTATCCTTGCCTTCTACCAGGACGTATGCTGTAGCCTTATTGTCAATTTGAAGCTCATAGCCTGCCTCAGCAACAAGCTCACGGAGCAGCTCGTGAATACGCTCATAGTAGCCAACAGGACTATCGCACTCAACAAGTTTCTTTGTTGTGTCAATCAAATACTGTGTATCAGTCTCAAAATGAGTCATGAAATCTCCTAGTTTTGTGGATGGGTGTAGAGCTCCACCAGGTGCTCCAGCATGTCAACCATGCTCTCAAGCTCTGGGACAGGAACAAACTCTCTGACACCGTGAGCATTGTAGTAGCAGGCAGATAGATTAGCGCATGGGAATCCTCTAAAGGAAAGTTGGGATCCGTCGGTGCCGCCGCGCATTGGAATGCAGGTCATCTCAACACCGGTCTTCTCGTATGCAATACGAGCGTTCTCAATTAAGTGCGCATACTCAGGCTTTAGGACAATGTCAGCCAAGTTATGGTACTGATCGTGAATCTCAACAGAAAGTACCTCAGAGCCAATCTGCTTGTTTACATACGCTGCAGCGTCAACCATCAACTGCTTGCGACGCTCAACCTTTGCCTGATCGTGGTCACGAATAATGTAATCAGCGCGAGCAGACTCGCAATCACCATTGACGCGCTCCAGATAGAAGAAGCCATCATAGCCCTCAGTGAACTCAGGACGCTCCGCAGGTGGAAGCAGCTCGTGGAAGCGCATGATTGCCTCAGATGCATTAATCATCTGGCCTTTTGCGGTACCTGTGTGAACGGAAAGTCCATGAGCACGCACAAACACCTCAGCGGCATTGAACGTCTCGTAGCAGAACTCACCAAAGGGACCGCCGTCAATGGTATAGCCATAAGCTGCGCCAAAGGCATCAAGGTCCAGAAGAGCAGCGCCGTGGCCAATCTCCTCATCAGGAACAAACGCAAGCGCAATACGTGGGTGCTTAAGCTCTGGATGCTCCTTGTAGCGAGCAAGCAAGCTGACCAGCATGGCAATGCCTGCCTTGTCATCGCCACCAAGCAGCGATGTGCCGTCAGTGGTAACAAGCTGCCAGCCAACCATGTGCTCTAGCTGAGGATTAGTCTCAGGGCTAATGTAGACCTCTCTACCCTCACGATCAGAACCAACTACCAGCTTGCCGCCCTCATATATGACTACCTGAGGGTGAACGGGATTGCCCCAAGACTGCCAAGCCGTATCAATGTGGCAGCAGAAACCAAGAGTTGGAAGGTCCTCCAGACCCTTGCTTGCTGGCCAGTGAGCAACCACATAAGCGTGCTCGTCGACGGTTACATTTTCTGCGCCAAGCTCGCGAAGATCAGCCGCAACAACCTCAGCCATCTGGTACTGAGACTCAGTTGAAGGAACCTTATCTGCGGTCAGCGGATTAGACTGAGAAGAAACTTTGCAATACGCAATAAATCTATCTAAAACGTCACTCATAAAACTCCCTTACAAAAAAACTGCGCTAACCATTTAGTCAACGCAGTTTAGAGTATCAATATATTAACGAGAAGACCGCGAGGCTTGCGAAGCTGTAACAAAGGATTTCCAAAGTTCGCAATCAGCCTTACTGTAATACCATCCATATTCTGGATGCCACTGTACGCCTAAGGCAAACATCTTCCCCTTGACCTCAGCGCCTTCGATAATGCCGTCTGACGCATAGGCAACTACCGTAAGTTCAGAAGACACCTTTCGGAGTGCTTCGTCGTGGTATGAATTTGCCTGAATGTCTTCTACCTTGCCTAAAGCGTTGTACAGCAAAGAGTCTTTTTGAACATGAACAGCATGAGCTGGATGATACAGATTTGCTGAATGAGTCCAGAATGCATGATTTTCTGCTGGCTCCATGGTATGCAGATCTTGTACAAGCGTACCGCCCAGCACAACGTTTATAAGCTGAAGGCCGCGGCAGATAGCAAGTAAAGGTTTATCTACAGCAAGTACCTGCTTTACCAGCTCAAACTCAAGCGCATCTCGTATAGGGCACAAACGATTAAGGTCGCGTGGTTCTTCTCCCCAATTACGAGGGTCAACATCGTGACCTCCCGTAAGGCAGAAACCATCACACATCTCAACAAACTGAGCAATAATCTCTGGGTCTTCTGTGAGAGGCATCATGATTGGAATGCCGCCAGCTGCAAGAATGGCGTCAAACTGAATTTGTGCTACAGAAGCAGAATCAGAAAAATTTTCTTCAGGCATCCAGCGAGGAGTCACACAGATAAGAGGGCGCTCAGAAGCAGAAAGCTTGGGAACATCATTAAATGCATCTTTGACAATATCTGGAATAACCACAAAATCCTCTTAACACTCAGCTCTTCAAACAACATAACAGTAAAGGTTGACCTTTATTGAGTCTTTGACTTTATCGCTTTTGCGCTTTTCGTGCCACTCTAGCAAGCCCTCCTCCACAATGTTTTTTCATTAATGAAACATTTTTCTGTATTGCGTACAATTAATTTGGGTATTAAGAAGCCAGTTCTTTACATTTAAGGCTTCATATTTTGAAGATGTAAACGGAAGGCGCCCTATGAAAGAGCACGTATTTAATAACCTTTCCCGTAAATCATTTTTACGTGGATCTTTGGCGGCTGCCGTTGCCGCCGGTTCTGCTTCACTACTTTCTGCTTGTGGCGGTTCGGCTGGCGGAGACGCAGAGAAAAAGGTGTTGCGCTTTGGTGTAAACAACCCAAAGGTAACCTTTGATACTCAGAAGACTTCTGGTTCTGTTGGTGTATCTGAAGCAGTTGCAGAGTCTTTGCTGGTACTTAACCCAGACACAAAAGAGATTGAGCCAAACTTGGTAACTGGCCTTCCTACTGTCTCTGATGATGGCCTTACCTACTCATATGAGCTTAAGGATGGCGTCAAATTCCACAATGGAGAAACCCTTAAGGCGTCTGACGTTAAGTACACCTTCACGCGTATGTTCTTGCCTGCTACCAAGGCAACCTCAATTGACTCTTATGCGTACATTGAGGGCGCTAAAGACATTATTGCTGGTAAAACTGAAGAGCTTTCTGGCATTGTTATTAAGGACGACCGTCACTTTGACATCAAACTGACACAGCCTTATTCAACCTTCAACGCAATCATGGCTCAGTTCTACGCAGTTATCTACCCAGAGAAAGCCTGTAAAGAGGCTGGTGAGGCATGGGGCACTGAGACCAACTTTATTGGTACTGGTGCTTTCAAGCTTGTCTCTAATGACAGCACCACAGAAGTTGTTCTTGAGGGATTTGCTGATTACCATGAGGGTAAGCCTGGCCTGGATGAGCTCAGATTTGTCTACATTGACGATGCCAACACCCGTATTCTTAACTACAAGAACAACGATGTTGACCTGGTCTTTATTTCTCAGTCTCTTATCCAGCAGTACCAAAATGATGAGTCTATCTCCAAAGAGATTGTCAACTACACCCCTGCATCTACGCAGTTTGTAAACTTGAACCTTAAGAGCGAGAATCTCAAAGATGTTCGCGTCCGTCAGGCGCTCTCTATGGCAATTGACAGAGATACTATTTGCAGCACCATTCTTTCTGGTGTTGCCAAACCTGCAAAGTCGTTTATCCCATCTTCTGAGACTGGCTACAATGAGTCCGCTCCAGAGTTTGAGTACAACGTAGACAAGGCAAAGCAGCTTCTTGCACAGGCAGGTGTTTCTAACCTCACTCTTAACGCACAGGTCAGAAGCCAGGATCAGAACCTCATGGTTGCCCTTCAGGATGCTTGGTCCAAGATTGGCGTTACCTGTAACGTAAGTGTTATTGACTCTGGCGTTTGGAGCGACGCACGTACCAACGGAGAACTTGAGGTTACCCTCGTCACATGGTCTACCCTCTCCTTCCAGGGTGTTGAGCACATGGGCTCTTACTTCCGCTCTGACCGCGCTGCAAAGAAGTCTTCCTTCTACAACAGCACCGAGTTTGACAGCCTTGTTGATCAGGCTCGTTCAACCGTTAATGACAATGATAAGGTCCTGGAGCTTACCCGTCAGGCAGACAGTCTTATGACTCACACAGACTATGCTTGCCTGCCTATCGACTGGCCTCAGATGCCTTACGTCTTAAAGCCAGAGTTTACCGGCCTCACCGTTTTGGTTAACCCTCACTTCGATAAGGTTAAGAAGAAGTAAGCGTTTCCTTCATACAAAACAAAGGCGAGAAGATCGATTGGTCTTCTCGCCCTTTTGTGTTTGTAAGCCGTTTTAAGACACGACAACAAAATGCACTACTCGGAAATCTTCTCCTCAAGGCGCGCTTCTTCTACGGCCTTCTGAGCCGTCTCAATAGCATGTGCAACCTGAGGTGTGCGGTCAGCATCAGAGAGTGAAGTGTCGTACAAGTGGCAGGCGCAGAAGTGACCTAGCTCAGCCTCGATGCGCTCGGGAATGCGCTCGGAGCAAACTTTCATAGCCTTAGGGCAGCGCGTGTGGAATACGCAGCCTGAAGGTGGATTTGCAGGGCTTGGAACATCGCCTTGGAGAATACGCTTCTCCTGGATGCGCTCGTGACGAATACGAGGAATAACGTCAAGAAGTGCCTGAGTATAGGGGTGCAGAGGATGCTCAAAGAGGGCGTCTTTAGTAGCAAACTCCATCTGGTGGCCCAGGTACATGACCATAACAGTATCTGCAATGTGGCGGACAACAGAGAGGTCGTGGCTAATAAAGATGTATGCCAGACCGTGATCTTTCTGAAGCTCTTCAAGCAGGTTGATTACCTTGGCCTGAACAGAAACGTCCAGTGCAGAAACAGGCTCATCGCAGACAACAATCTCTGGCTCAAGCACAATAGCGCGCGCGATACCAATACGCTGACGCTGACCACCCGAGAACTCATGAGGGTAGCGGTACTTAAACTCAAGGTTAAGACCAACTTCCTCCATAACCTCTTCAATACGAGCGTCGCGCTCTGCCTTTGTCTTATACGTACCCGCGATATCAATTGGCTCGCCAATGATATCCATGACCGTCATACGAGGGTTTAGTGAGCTGTAAGGATCCTGGAAAATAAGCTTCATCTTCTGACGTGCACGCTTGAGGTCTTCTCCCTTAAGCGAGGTGAAGTCTTCCCCATCAAGCTCAACCGTACCAGAGGTTGGCTCGGTGAGGCGCAGCACGCACTTGCCAGTTGTAGACTTTCCGCAGCCAGACTCGCCAACAATAGCCAGAGTCTCTTTGCGCCTAAGGTCAAACGAAACATCCTCAACCGCATGAACTGAAGCGTTTGAACGACCAAAAACACCGTTTTTAATGGGGAATCGCTTAACTAAGTTCTTTACGGACAAGATGGTTTTCTCGCCAGAAAGGTCCTTGACGTCTGTATTTTTCTCTTCTGCCATGACTACTCACTCCACTCATCAGTGTATTTCCAACAGCTGACAGTATGGCAATTGTCTTCACCAACAGCAGTCAAGCCAGGACGACGATTCTTACAAATGTCCTTAGCAAACGGACAACGTGGATGGAACGGGCAGCCAGAAGGCATGTGAGAAAGCATAGGAACGCTGCCAGGAATTGCATAGAGTTCCTTGGTGTGCTCGTCAAACGACGGGATGGATGCAATCAGGCCCTGAGCATAGGGGTGCAGAGGGTTAGTAAAGAGCTCTGCAGACTGCGCATACTCAACACGATGACCAGCGTACATAACAAGAACCCAGTCAGCCATCTCGGAAACAACGCCCATATCATGCGTAATCAGCATGACGGCGGTACCTAGGTCTTGCTTCATGCGGTCGATGATCTGCAGAATCTGTGCCTGAACCGTTACGTCAAGCGCGGTTGTTGGCTCATCGCAGATAAGCAGCGAAGGCTGGCACGCAAGTGCCATAGCAATCATGACACGCTGACGCATGCCACCAGAAAGCTCATGTGGATATGACGAGAAGACCTTCTCTGGTGCAGGAATACCCACCAGTTTAATCATATCAAGGGCCTTCTGATCTGCCTCCTGTTTGCTCATGTTGGGATTATGAACAAGGATGCCCTCACGAATCTGTAAACCAGATTTCATAACAGGGTTCAAGGAGGTCATAGGCTCCTGGAAAATCATGCCAATGCGATTACCGCGGAAGTCACGCATGCCACCACGAGGAAGCTGAGTTAAATCAGTTCCCTCAAAAATAATTTCTCCGCCGGTAATCTGCGCAGGAGGTGTAGGCAGTAATCCCATGACTGACAATGCCGTCATGGACTTACCGCAGCCAGACTCTCCTACTACCGCAAGAGTCTCGCCTTTACGCATAATAAACGAGAGGTCACTTACTGCAGGAAGTGCGCCATCTTCGGTGAAAAGTGTAACATCAAGATGATTCACGTCGAGAAGGACGTTCTTTTTGCACTGCTCTTCTCGCTCTTTTTGAGCCGTCTCTTGCGCAAGCTTGCGCTCCTCAAGACTGCAAAACTTCACAGCCTGACCATTTGGACCTTCAATGACATGTTCAAATGTTGCGTCTGTATTTTCTGCCATAAACGTAACCTCCTTTCTAAGAACGCATCTTTGGATCAAGGGCGTCGCGAAGGGCGTCGCCAAGCAAGTTGAAAGACATAACCGTAATGATGATGACAATACCTGGGGCAATACTGTAGAGAGGCTGTGATGCAAGGTATGGCTGAGAAGCTGCAATCATTTGACCCCAGCTTGCATCAGGTGGCTGAACGCCCAATCCCAAGAACGAAAGTGTTGCCTCAGAAAGAATTGCACTTGGAATACCCAGGGTAGAAACAACGATCAGCGTAGAAATGCAGTTAGGGAGCAAATGCTTCATGATGATGCGGAAGCTGTTACCACCAGACAAAATACAAGACTGAATGTATTCAGAATTCTTCAGGCGCATGACGTCGCCTCGAATCAGCCTTGCTGTGGTTGTCCACATCAAAAGACCCAGTGCAATATAGAGGTTAATAAGACCTGGGCCCATAACAAACATAATCAAAATTGCAAAAAGCAAGAATGGGAAGCTGGAGAAAACCTGAATGATAAAGGAAACAACTGCATCAACCCAACGGCCATAATATCCGGCTGCAACTCCCGCAACAAAGCCAATAAAGAGAGCAATAGCCTGCGAAATAATACCAACAGACAGAGAAATCTGACAGCCGTAAATAATACGAGAAAGAATATCTCTGCCGTACTCATCGGTGCCAAGCAGATGTGCAAACGTTGGATTTTGATTCTGAATTGCAAGGTTTTGATCCTTGTAGCTGTAAGGAGCAATCACAGGAGCAAGAATTGCAATAATCGCAAGGGCCAAAACAATGCCTAAGCAGATCATGCCCAGTTTGTTCCTCTTAAAAATGTTCCAGCTAACCTGCCAGTAGCTCTGAGCACGAACCTTTTTAGTGGCAGCCTGCTCCTCTTCTTGAGCCTTGGCGGCATCCTCAAGTACAGCTTCAGTCTTTTGGACCTTCTCGCTATTTTTGTCACTCGTAAACAAAGCCATTACTCTGATGCCTCCTCTCCAAGACGAATTCGTGGATCAACCACTGCGTACAAAATATCAACAAGCAGATAGATAACGACGCAGATAATTGCCACGTACATGACGCTACCTTGAATTAGCGGCAGGTCACGAGCATTAATTGCATCGATAAGCAGCTTACCCATACCGTTCATGTTGAAGATCTGCTCAATAATGATGGAACCAGTAAGGATGTCTCCCAGCTGAGATCCAGCAATGGTAATAATGGGAATCAGAGCATTTCTGAGCGCATGTTTCAAAACAATAGCGGAGCGCTTAAGACCCTTAGCTTCAGCAGTTCTAATATAGTCCTGATTTAATACATCCAGCATGCTAGTCCTGGTAACACGAGCAATACTTGCTGCGTAACGAGAACCCAGTGCAATGACAGGAAGAACGTATGCGTTTGGTGTTTTAACGCCTGATAGCGGGAACCATTTAAGCGTCAAGGCAAAAATGATCTGCAGTACTAATGCCACCCAGAATGAAGGGGCAGAAATACCAAAGATTGCAGCTGACATAAGTGTTCTATCAAGCCATTTTCCATGGTTTACTGCGGCGAGAATACCCATCAAAAGACCAAATACTATGGCAAAAAGATACGCAAACACTGCTAAACGTAGCGTAACTCCCAAAGCCTTAGTCAGAAGTGCAATGACAGGTCGCTTCTGAGTGTAAGAAGTTCCAAAATCTCCACCAAGCATTTTTACAAACCAGTTTGCGTACTGCTCTGGAATTGGCTTATCAAGACCCATGGTGTGACGGACCTGTTGAACAGTAGCCTCATCAGCCATATCGCCCATCATGACTCGTACTGGGTCACCTGGGACAATATTCAAGACAAAAAACGTTAAAGCAGAAATACAAACTACAACGCTCACTGCTTGAAGGATTCGTTTGATTAGAAACGATCTCACTCCTGAGCTCCTCTCCCCTCAAGAAAATGAAGCGGCATCCAAGAATCTTAGATGCCGCTTTAAAGTTTATAGCAAGTTTGCTACTTAGTCCTCTGGAACGGTGTAATCGGAATTAGATGTATCAATATCGACATCAAAGAAGTGATAAATCAAGTTTCCAACCTTAGCGTTCTTGACGTACTTCTTAGCGACAAAGGAGTTCTTTGGCCAATACAGAGGAAGTGTAGCAAAGTCTGTACGAGTCAGCAGGTTATCTGCGTCCTTGTAATCCTCTGTTCTCTTGTCCTTGTTAGACTCAGAGCGACCCTCAACAAGAAGCTTGTCAAACTCTGGGTTGTTGTAGAAGGAAGACTTCTTTGCAGCGTTAGTGCTGTAGAAGTAGGTGTACAGGTGCTGGTCACCATCGGCAAACAGTGGATACCAAGCAAGGGTAGTAATCTGGAGGTTACCAGCAGCCCAGTCAGTATTCCAGACTGCGTTGTCCTCTACCTGAACATCAAGGGTAACGCCAACCTTGCTCCAGTACTCCTGAACAGCAACAAGGAGTTTTTCGTAAGACTTTCTAACCTTTGCAGAAAGCTTAAGGTCAGATGCACCAGCCTCAGCAAGCAGAGACTTAGCCTTCTCTGGATCGTATTCAAATGCAGGTGCGCTCTTGTCGTAACCAGGTGTTGCAGGAGCAAGCCAACCACTTGCAACGGTACCATTACCAGAAGCAATGTTATCAACAAGCTCCTGACGGTTGATTGCCAGAGAAAGTGCCTGTCGAACCTTAGGATCAGTCAGACCCAGACCCTCTTTGAGGTTAAGGTTAATGAAGTTAACACCAAGGGTCTGATATGCGGTAATGAGGTCCTTAACGTCAGCATCGCTTGAATACTGCTGGTACAGAGAAGATGGAAGGTCGCAGAAGTCAATGTCGTTGTTCTTGAATGCAAGCAGCTGAGTGTTGGAGTCATCGTAGTAGTGAATACGAATCTCATCCAGAGCAGGCTTGCCGTCGTGATAGTCATCAAAACGCTCGAGAACTACCTCAGTGGTGTCATCGTTGCTCTTAATCTTGTACTTACCAGTACCAATGAGGTTAGTACCAGTGCCCCAATCAGCGCCAGCAGCCTCGCAAGCCTTCTCTGGGAAGATACAGGCGTAAGAGATACCGAGAACGCTTACAAAAACAATGTAAGGCTCAGAAAGCGTAAAGGTGAAGTGAGTGTCATCCTGAACAGTCAGGCCCTCAAGCTCAGTTGCCTTACCGGCAAGCATCTCTGGAGCACCCTTAATCTTGTCAAAGAAGCTGGTGGAGAGAGCCTTAGTTTCTGGCTTAAACATACGCTCAAAGGTGTACTTAACATCCTTTGCGGTCAAAGTAGTACCGTCGTGGAACTTAATGCCCTCTTTGAGCTCGCACTTAAGAGTAAGACCGTCAGACTCAAAGGTTGGAATCTCTTTAAGCAGACATGTGACAAGCTCGTTATCTTCAGTCCAACGAAGCAAAGACTCGCAAACAGAGTCTGCAACACATGCGGACTGTGAGTTGTTTGCACGCTGCATATCAAGGCCCTGCTTAGAATTTGCGGAGCCGTAGCGAAGAATCTTCTTCTTATCAGAAGCCTGAGGAGTATCAGTGGAGGAAGGATTGCAGCCAGCCAACATCATAGATGCGCCACCACCAGCCGCTACCATACCTGATGCCTTCAAAAAATTACGACGGCTGAGTGAGTTCTCCA
Organism: uncultured Atopobium sp.; assembly: GCA_963548345.1. Taxonomy (GTDB): domain Bacteria; phylum Actinomycetota; class Coriobacteriia; order Coriobacteriales; family Atopobiaceae; genus Lancefieldella. The sequence goes on from CAUUUQ010000001.1 coordinate 64,517, forward strand.
GCATGTTAACCCTTCTTTCTTATTAAAACGATTTATAAGACAACCCTGCTGGGGTTAGATAACTATACATAACAATTATCAGCATTTACCTATATATACCTAGGATGAAATAGACATGAAACATTAAATTGCGACGATAACAGCAAAATCTATTTACCTGCACTTTTTGTTAAATCATATAGGATTTAACTATATACAAAGATAAATATTGACTAAGCATTTTTGGACAGTTGTCCACTATGTCCATAAAAATATTGGCAGGTACCAAAGAGATACCTGCCAATACAAATTCATGTAACGAGAAGAACGCTCTGTCTTAGTGCTTACGCTTCATAAGTCCGGCGGCTGTCAAAGCAGATACACCCAAAACCATAAGAGGCATTACCATAAGCTCTTCACCCGTATTTGGAAGCTGCGCTTTCTTCTTCTTTGCCTTCTTCTCTTTTACTGGAGAAGCAGGATTGGAAGGCTCTTCTGGAGCTGGCGTTGGTGTTGGAGCTGGAGTATCAGACTTAACAGTTAGGGTAACTGTCTTTGCCGCCTCATAGTCATTACCTGCAGCTGCAGCATTACCGTTAAAGTAATAGTAATACGTAACGGAGTATGCACCAGGAGTCTTAGAAATCTCTTCTGCCTTTTGAGCAACAGTTGCTGCATCCATGGTTGCTGTATCAAGTACAACTGCACCACTCTGATCAACAACCTTAACGCGAGCATCGGCAGAACCAGCAGCAGGGGTAACCTGACCAGCACTGTGATCAACCATAGCATCAAGGTTATCAAGAATGGACCAAGAATCCTGGTTAGCGGTAATAGTGCTGTCGTGTGCCGTAACTACCTGCCTGAGCTCTGTATAAAGAGGAGAAATAACGCCGTTATTAAGATCAAGCTCGTCAGTTGAATTCTCAGAAGCATTGATGACAAGGTTGCCGCTAGAAAGAGAAGTGTACGAATACTCCTGATACACATCATCAGTAAGGTCATTATCAACAGCAAGCTGCCAGCCAGGAAGATTGAGATACAGTCCCCTATTGGAATTTCCAGTGTGAACTGAATAGCCATAATCCCTCATGGCATTCTTAATATTGGTCAAATCAATATAGTATGCACCGCCGGTATACAGAGCATCGTTCTCCGTTGCGCTGTGGCGATCTTCATACAGGATATTGTCAACGTGAATATCACTTGCAGAAATAGTTGGCATGTAATTCCACTCGTCCTGTGGGATAGCGTAATAGCTACCGTCAGGCCTAATAATTACGCCAAGATATTTCTTATTACTGCTAAGAATGGAATTGTTTGTTCCCTCTTCCAAGACCTGCCTTGCAAACCTAACTGAAACACGAGGGTTTCCGTAAGAGGTTCTGTGATCAAGCAGGTATTGAGTAAGACCTACATAGTTGGTGCCATACAGATTAAGAGTAGAACCATTGGTAAGCGTCAAAGGAACGGTAAGTGTAATGGTTTCACCAGCAGCCAGGGTACCAGAAATGGAAATGGAACGCATCTCAGCATTGTCCTGACCAGCTGCCTGGTATGCAGCATAAGCATTAGCTGCAGGCTGAGAGCCAGAACCACCGTTCAGTCCACTAATGTTCAGGTTAATTGCAGTTGCTGCATTAGTTGACGAGAAGGTAAATCCAGTTGCACGCAAATCAGGATTAGGGCTTGAGCTGACATAGTAAGTAAGTGGCAGCTGCATAACCTCGTTTACAGAAACTGGAGATGAAGAGATGTTGGTAATCTTTACCACTGCCTGCAGATTCTGATACTTATCAATATCTACAATGGAGCGGTTCATCTGGGTAGTGTCATTATCCTTATAAGCGTAGTTAGATGTCTGGCCAGAAGCATCTGTAAAGTAAATAGAACGCTCGATAAGACCATCCGCACTCACAGAAGGAGACACGTTAGTAGTAGTGCCGTTATAGAACGAATTGTTACTTGCAGCGTATGCAATATTTGGCATAAAGATTAAAGCTGCCAAAAATGCAAACATAACAGCAAGAAAACTGCGGCCCTGCATCTTTGATGTCATAGGCGTATTCCTCCTCAGAATAAAAACTTAGCGTTATATTTTCGCATTAACACCCTGTTGAAGGAATGGAGATATTTGTTACTTACATAAAAAGAGACGTCATCTTTCGATGACGTCTCTTGACAAATCTCTAGATACGCAAAGTACTCTACTCTGCAGCCTCTTCAGTTGCCTGTGCGTTAGCCTCAGACTCAACAAGGTGAGCCTCAAGATCAGCCTCAGCCTCAGCTGCTGCTGCCTCTGCTGCTGCACGCTCCTCCTCTGGAAGTGGAGTGACCTCAATATCAATACCAAGGGTCTCTGCAGCTGCCTTCATAGACAGGGAGATGCGACGGCGGTCAAGATCAATCTCCATGACCTTTACCTGTACAACGTCGCCAACCTTGCAGACCTGAGATGGAGCGGTAACGTGCTGCTTAGCCATCTCGGAGATGTGAACAAGACCCTCAACGCCGTTGCCAAGGTCAACAAATGCACCGAAGGTAACAAGCTTGGTGACAGTACCCTCGATGATAGCGTCAACTGGGTACTTGGAAACAAGTACACGCCATGGATCCTCGGAAGTCTGCTTAAGACCAAGGGAGATACGCTCACGGTTAAGGTCAACGTCGAGAACCTGAACCTCAACCTCCTGGCCAACCTTAACAACCTCAGATGGGTGGTTAACGTGGTTCCAAGAAAGCTCAGAAATGTGAACCAGGCCGTCAATGCCACCAAGGTCAACAAATGCACCAAACTCAACGATGGAGGAAACAGTGCCCTTGAGCTTCATGCCAACCTGGAGCTTGCCCAGGATGTCCTGACGCTCTGCCTTACGAGCCTCCTCAAGAACAATACGGCGAGAAAGAACAACGTTGTTGCGGTTGCGATCCATCTCGATAACACGAGCCTCAATACGAGTGCCCATGAATGCACCAAGATCCTTGACACGACGGAGGTCAACAAGGGATGCAGGCAGGAAGCCACGGAGGCCAATGTCAAGAATCAGGCCGCCCTTAACAACCTCGATAACCTCGCCCTCAACGGTCTCACCAGCGTTGAACTTATCCTCAACTGCCTTCCAAGCACGCTCGTACTCAGCACGCTTCTTGGAGAGAACCAGACGGCCCTCTTTGTCCTCTTTCTGGAGAACAAGAGCCTCGACGTCCTCACCCAGGGAGATGACCTCTGCAGGGTTAACGTCTTTACGAATAGAAAGCTCACGAGCAGGAATAACGCCCTCAGACTTGTAGCCAATGTCTACGAGGACCTCATCGCGCTCAATCTTGACGACGGTGCCGTTGACAAGATCTCCCTCATCAAAATCGGTAACAGTGCCGTCGATCAGGCTGTTCATTTCCTCATCGGAAATTTCATCCAAAGAGAAGATGGACGAGTTCTGAATCTCACTCAAAGGTGGACCCCTTCCAAAACGGGGCCCCGGTCAACATGGTTGCTGCCAGAGTGCCAATACGTGGGCTTCTCTACTCGGAAACTTACATGCTCTCGGGGGCCAACAGATACAGTGCATAGCTTGACGCCATACGGGCAATAGGATAGCGCTCTTCGGCTGATTAAACAAGCCAAAGAGCGCTACTTTGCACAGCTATTACGCAAGTTTTACAAAATTTCTTCAAAGTTTGTTTCTTGCGAGAAGATCTTGTTGTGCTTACGCACGAAGACGGTAACCTTCTTTCTCTACGGCAGCTCGGTACGCATCGACATCAATTGGATTTTTGCTGAGGATACGTGCCTGACCACCAGCTAGAGTAACCTGCGCCCATGTTCCCTCAATACTATCGAGAGCTCGAGTCACATGATTGACGCAGTTCTGGCAAGTCATACCACCAATCTCAAAGGTCTGAACATAAGGGTAATGAGATTCATCTTTGTCTTCTGGACCATCTGCAGCAGAAACCTGCTCTGTGTTACAGGTAGTAACGCCTGTTCCCTCATCAGAGCAGCAGCCTTTTTTACCTGCAGCAATTCCGTAAACACGATAAACCGCAAAACCGCAAAGCGCTACAACAGCAAGAATAACAATAATATTGATTGGTGACATACAAACTTCCTTTCTGTTGCTGTTTTACTACCCACCATTTTCTAGATTATTCAAAAAATGATGTTTTTCTCGCAAAATTTAACAGCAACAGCAAAAATCGTAATGCAGCTTAAGCAGAAAGCTTTGCACCAAGGCCGCGAAGAGCCTCAAGAGCATCGTCATCTGGCTCAAGGTTGCAGATAAAAGTCTCAACAACGTTGACACCCTCTGCCTCGGCATTCTGCTTCCAAGTCTCCATCCAGTCGCCGGTTCCCCAGTCATAAGAACCAAAGAGAGCGGTTGGCTTCTGCCCAAGCTTGCCAGCGCAATCGTTGAAGAGCTCCTCAAAATCAGGATCAAGCTCCTCATCACCCATAGCAGGGCAACCAAAAGCAAATGCATCGTACTGATCGCACATATCTGCAGAGAACTCAGAAGACTCAATAGCCTCGGTGTCTGCAGCACTTGCAAGCTCTTTTGCCATTGCCTCAGTATTGCCCGTCATGGACCAATACACAACTGCTACTTTACTCATACATTTCCTCCTTCTGTGTCCAGGTTCCCCCTGGAAAACTACACATTACTTTCAATACCTCAACAAGAAATCCAAGCACACCCCTTATGCAACCTGACATTTCTTGGTATTGCCATACGATGAGAGAATCTGAGCTAAAGATTCCCCTTGAAAAAAACGATGCTTACACTGGTCTTCTGCATCTTTAAGTCTCTCGAGACGAAGGCGAGTTTCTTCCGTGTTGTCATAGACTTTCCAAGCACCAGTAAAAAGCTCAGACTGTCCATTCATAAAGCCCTGAACATCAGCAAGCGGATAGCCCAGTACCAGTCCAATCTCGTGCGGAAACGCGGCTTTTCTTGCGTGAAAAGCAAAAATTCTTGAACGCATGCTCTTCATCAACGCCTGCACTGACTCAGTGGAATGGCCAAAGGCAGCCAGAAACTCACAGTGCTCTGATTTGGCGAGAATATCCTCAACAAGCTCAGGTCTATAGGCAACAAACGTCACCTTTCCGCCAGAAATAGCAGAGGTAGCAAGGAGCGTTACCCCAAACAGTGAGAGCTCGTGAGTAGCGTTGCAGAGAAATGACCTCAACGTTGGATCAGTACAGACGAGGCTTGCACAAGAGCTACAAGACTTATGAGAAGCAAATGAAAAGAGCGCAGCCGGCTTAACGTGAGCAATAACACCAGCAGCACAGCGAACAAATGTTGTTGCAAAATCGTGACAGAGTTCGGGAGTATACGCTCTCGCCCTCTCATTGATAACAGGCTTTTTATCAGCGGAATAGGTATAGGGAGAAGGAACGTCTAGGAGCGATGAATTCTCAAAAGAAGTAAGACAATCCATATCGTACTTGCTCCCTTCTTAAAAATGCGCCGTCGACTAAAAGGGAGCCGACGGCGCCTGGATTCCGGACCCTTGGAGAGGGGAAAGGTTCCGGGCTGATAAAGCAATTTTGTTAGAACTAGCTCCTGTTATATAAAAACCTTAACAAGTTAACCTCTTCTAACTATTTAAAGTGTAAGCCTTAGCTAACTAAATGCAAGAGAAAACTCAAAATATTTTTACTTTTTGACAGAAAAAAGCTCTCGCCTCTTACGAATAAGAAACGAGAGCTCTAACGCGATCTAAAAACACTTTGTTGACGCACAAGTGCGTTCTAAGCAATCTGTCCTTCAGTCAAGAGCATCTTTACCTCAGAAGGAACATTAGGGTTATGAGCTGCAGTGGTAAGCAGCGACCTTGTGTTTGCAAGCGTTACCATAAGTGTCAGAAGATTGTGCATATATGCAGCAGTACTTACGGTAATAAGACCTGCGACACCTGCGGCAATGAAAGAGCTGTTCAGCGCAACAATTGTGCGATAGTCAGCGTGAATCCTCTTCATTACCTGCTGTCCCAAAAGACGCATGATTACCAGCGATTCAAGCGAATCATTCTTGATCGAAATATCCGCGACTGCGCGAGCAATATCAGTTGCATCAGAAAGCGCCAGTGAAACATCAGATACGGCTAGTGCAGGTGAATCGTTGATACCATCGCCTACCATTGCAACGGTGTAGCCCTCCTGCTGGAACTTCTTAACATACTCGCACTTATCCTCTGGGAGAATCTGTGCCACATAGTCGTCAAGACCAAGCTTCTTAGCAACACTTGCTGCAACGTTTTCTGAGTCGCCGGTCAGCATAACCATACGCTTAACACCAAGAGCACGGAGCTGCATAATAGTTGCTGCTGCGTCTTCCCTTACAGGATCGGTAATACAAATTGCTGCAATAAGCTTTGAATCCTCGGACATGAAGATAATGGACGAGGTAGGAGCAATCTGTGCAAGGTCGTCCTGAATTCCCTCGGGCATTGGGGTCTTCTCGTCATCAAAAATGAAGTGAGCAGAACCAATGCAGACCTCTTTATCGTTAACCTTGGTACGAATACCGTGAGCAACAACATATTTGACCTCTGCGTGGAACTCATCTTTGTGCTTAAGGCCACGTACCTTTGCCTCGTTCACAATTGCGCGAGCCATGCTGTGTGGGAAGTGCTCCTCAATACATGCTGCAAGGCGCAGGAGCTGGTCCTCGGTGCGATCGCAGAAGCTGACAATACACTCAACGTGTGGAACTGCCTTTGTTAGCGTGCCTGTCTTATCAAAGACGATAAGATCTGCTGCAGCGATCTTCTCGAGGTATTTGCCGCCCTTAACCGTCATGCCAAACTTGGCCGCCTCATCCATTGCGCTACCCACTGCAACAGGAGTGGAAAGCTTAATGGCGCAGGAATAGTCAACCATAAGAACGGTCATAGCCTTAGTAATGTTTCGGGTGATTCCCCAAATACCAAAGAAGGCAAGGAAGCTGTAAGGAACCAGTGCATCAGAAAGGCGCTCTGCCTTAGACTGTGCGCCAGCCTTAAGCTCAGCAGACTGCTCAACCATATCAACAATGTTGTCGATACGAGACATTCCTGGAGGAGCAGTGACGCTTACCATAAGGTCACCGTCTTCAAGAGCGGTGCCTGCGTAAACGGTTGAGCCAGGCTCTTTGGTAACAAGGCGAGACTCACCTGTCATGGCAGCCTCGTTCATCTGGCCAATGCCTTCAACAACTTTGCCGTCAACAGGAAGAACGCCACCAGCGCGCTGATGCAAAATCATGCCCTTCTCAACCTCAGAAAGGGCAATCATTACGTCCTTGCCGTCAATACGAGCCCAGACGTTCTCAGAACGAGTGATTAGGCCATCACGAAGTGCAAGACGTGCTCGGCTTGCCACATGGTTCTCCATAGCTGCAGACAGCTCAAGTAAGAACATAACCGTAGATGCATCTGCCCACTCATTTCTTAGAATTGAAGTGGTGATAGCAGTTGCGTCCAAAACCTCAACAGTCAGCTCTTTCTTAAACAGGCGCTTAACGCCTTCCACAACAAATGGAATGGCACGGAGAATGACATACGCGTAGTTAGCAACTGCAGGTAATGGCAAAGAGCGCATAATCCAGCGGCGTGCGAATGTGGTCACAACCTCCATCTGGAAACGATTGTTCTCAAGAGCCATCTCAATTGAGCTGCAGAAGTCCTCAAGACCTGCCTCTTCTTCTCGTGGCAAGTTCAAGACATCAAAAGCGCCAACAGCTGCAAGTACCTGGTCTCTCTTGAGAGGATCAAACCTTAGCAAGAGAGAGCCGTTTGCCATGTGAACTTCTGCATGACGAACTCCGTCAACACGCATCAGCTCATAGGAAATACCACGGGCTTCAGCCTCATCAATATGACCCAGGTCGCATTTTGCACGAATGCGACCTGAGATTTCATTAGTAATTGTGAAGCGCATGAATTATGCCTGTGCGCCCTCTGCGTCGACCTGCTTGGTAACCTCAGCGCGGATACCCTCCTCGAGCTCAGCAAGGCGAGCGCGAACTGCAGCGTCAATCTTGGACTCACGACGAGCCTCAGCAACAACGTCGTTAGCCTCGTCAACGACGTTCTGAGTCTCTGCGGAAACGCGGTCAGTTACGCGAAGACCACATGCAGTTGCCTTGACAGCCGCCTTGTGAAGAGTGCCGTTAGAAGCAAGACCAGCAACAACGCCAGCAAGTGCAGCGCCACCGGCTGCGAGACACCAATTGTTCAGTTTCATGTAAATCCCCCATCTGCTTTTTGCAAATTAATCGGTTAATGACCTATTGAAGATAAAATTTTTTTACGAAAAAAACAAGTGAAAATCATTACTAATTAGTTATCCTAATGAAACAATTGTACACAAGTAATTTCTTACCTGCGAAAACGTTTCCTATGGTTAGCCATGGTGTACATATAAATTTTGTGAAGATGCCGCTCTGAGGTGTTACTTAAATTATTGATATTTGCTCATATAGGCTATCAATTAAATGAAAAAATAACATTCTCTCTATGTCGTTATTGTGAAATTTAAATTGTGTACAATTTATTTGTGTTGGGTTACAGCTACTGGGGTACACTACCCAATACACAAAGCCATCCAATGCTTCGGACAATCCGCGGCTAGTTGAAAGGAACATCATGGCAAACACCAACATCTATAACCTCTCCGTAGAAGAGCGTGACGGCTCCCTAACTTCCCTCTCCTCTTTTGATGGAAAGGTTCTTCTGATTGTCAACACTGCAACTGGTTGCGGCTTTACCCCACAGTATGAGGATCTTGAGCGCATTTACGCTGCTTATAAAGACCAAGGCTTTGAGATTTTAGACTTCCCTTGCAATCAGTTTGCAGACCAAGCCCCAGAGTCCGATGAAGAGATTCACCAGTTCTGCACTATGAAATTTGGCACCAATTTCCCACAGTTCAAGAAGGGCGACGTCAACGGAGAGACTGCAAATCCTCTCTTTGAGCGTCTTGCAACAGCTTTCCCCTTCCAAGGCTTTGGTAAGGGCATCAAGGCCCTTGCGCTGGACAAATTTGCAAAGGCAAACAACAAGAAGTTTGGTGACAAGGCCTACATTATGTGGAACTTTACTAAATTCCTTGTAGACCGCCAGGGAAACGTTGTTGCACGCTTTGAGCCAACCACCGATATGTCAGAAGTTGAGTCTGCTATTAAAAACCTACTTGCGTAAGGCGAGAGGACCGGTCCGCTCATGAGTTCTTCTCAAAAAGAAATACAGTCCGTTGCAGCCGCTAGCACTTTTGCTAGCGGCTCTTCTGCACTCGACAACTCCCCCGATATTCCCGAACTTCTCCTCAAAAACCAGCTCTGCTTCCCGCTCTACAGTGCTTCAAAAGAGGTGGTGCGCAGGTATACGCCGCTGCTTAAGCCCTTTAATCTAACGTATACACAATACATTGCCATGATGGCACTCTGGGAAAACAAGTCCTTAGATGTCAAAACTTTAGGCGAGCTGTTGTTCCTTGATTCAGGCACCTTAACCCCGCTTCTCAAAAAACTTGAGGAGAAAGGCCTTGTGCTTCGTCAAAAAACAAACAAAGACGGACGTCAACTGATTGTTTCTCTCACACAAAAAGGCCAAGACCTTAGACGAGAAATGCAAGTAGTCCCACATCAGATTGGCTCATGCGTTAATCTCTCGACTGAAGAGGGCGCTGAGCTTAAACGATTGCTTTTAAAGGTTCTTTCTAACGTTACAGAAAGCTAGATTTACTATGACCCAATCACAGGTAACTATAACCTCTTCTGAGCGCGAAGCCGCCATTGTACGTACCAGCGCTCTTGGCATTGCAGCCAACATTGCGCTCGCAGCGTTTAAAGCTGTCGTGGGCATTCTATCTAACTCGATTGCTGTTACTCTTGATGCGGTGAACAATCTCTCCGATGCAATTTCATCAATCATCACCATTGTGGGAACAAAACTATCTAACAAAAAAGCTGATCGCGAGCATCCTTTTGGTCACGGACGCATTGAATACATCACTACAACAGTCATTGCTGCAATCATCATGTATGCGGGCATTTCTTCACTTATTAAATCTATTCAAGACATCATGGACCCCGCAACGCCAGACTATAGCCTTCTATCTTTAATTATCATTGCTGTAGCTGTAGTGGTAAAGATTGTTCTGGGCCACTACGTCCGCTCTGTTGGTAATCGTGTAAACTCCGACACCCTAATTGCTTCAGGCTCTGACGCGCTCTTTGATGCTACGCTTTCCACTTCTGTTTTAGCTGCTGCTCTTATCTTTATCTTTACGGGAATTAGCATTGAAGCATACGTAGGCATTGTTATCTCTGTATTTATCATTAAAGCTTCAATTGAGCTGCTACAGGGATCTATCAAAGAAATTATTGGCATGCGTCCCGACACTGCTCTTTCAACACTTATTTACAACATTGTGAAAGAGGATCCAGACGCAGAAGGCGTCTACGACCTTATTATCCACAGCTATGGCCCAGATAAATTTGTTGGCTCATTCCACACTGAGGTTCTTGATACCACTTCAGCTATTGAGATTGATACGATGACTAGGCGTCTGAATACAGAGATTTACAAACAGACATCAGGCAAAATAATCATTGCTGCTATTGGTATTTATGCGAGAAACACCACCGATAATCGCATTGTAAAGATGCGTACTGAAGTAACTGAAATGGCTTTAGCTCATGAAGGTGTTCTTCAAGTTCATGGTTTTATTGCCGACATTGAAAACCAATTTATGGCCTTTGATGCAGTCATTGAGTTTGGCTATGACGGTAAGCAAATTGTCCACGATATTATTCATGAAGTAGAGGCAGCCTACCCTGACATGAACGTCTCGGTTCTTTTGGACCGCGATACAAGCGATCTTTCTGAACATGAAGAAGACAGAGACTTGCACTAAAAGCAAGTAAATACATCCTAAAAAGGGGCGAGCCGCTGACACCCAGAGTCAGCGGCTCGTGTTCTATGCTCGCAAGAAAGGGAGAGGGTCTTTCTCCGAGCTACGGGAACCTGAATAAAGCAAGCAAATGAATTGCTTAAGAACATAGTAAGTTAACCGAGGGAAACTTACAAGAATCTTTTCAGTTTTTTTATCTAATTTCGTAAACTCTACAAAAAGTTAGACTAAGTTTACATGTCTATGGATTTTTATCTTATATCAAGAAAGTCCGAGATAAGCGTGTATTCTCGCCCTTGTTTTTGAATGACCTTTTCAAACATACCTGCCTCTGGTGCGCTTTTTAAATTGGCACAAAAAATCCCCCGCGCCGAATTGGTGTGGGGGATCAGGTCAGCGTACTCAGCTAGTAGTAGCTTATGCCTTTGCAACCTCGGTAAGGTTGGTAAGGATCTTGTCGTCCTTCTTATCCCACTTTGGAGCAGGACGGAAGAGCTGGAAGAGAATTGCTGCCAAGAAGGCAAAAGCAATAACAGTCCAGACACCGAAGGAACCAAGAACGAAGAACTCCCAGAACTGGTTGATGATAAGACCAACAATCCATGCAAATACGCACTGATAGCCAATAGCAAACCAGAACCACTTAGAGTCATTCATCTGACGACGGATGGAACCAACTGCAGCGAAGCAAGGTGCGTCAAGCATATTGAATGCAACAAATGCGCACATTGCACCAACGTGAAGAATGCCACCAGCATCGGTGAACATACCAGCGAAGCCAGACCACATAGTAACGGACTTCTCACTTGCATCGCCAAGACCGTAAAGAACACCAAAGGTAGAAACAAGGTTCTCTTTTGCGATCAGAGCAGAGATGGAAGCTGCAGTTGCCTGCCAGTTTGCAAATCCAAGAGGAGCAAAGATAACGCCAATGAAGCCACCAACAGCAGCAAGCAGAGAGAAGTCCATGACATTCTCAGGAGCACCCTCGATACCTGGAAGATAACCAAAGACACCGTTTGCGCCCTCCCAGGTTGCCCAACCAAAGTTGGAAAGAACCCAGATACCAATAGCTGCTGCGAAGATGATGGTACCAGCCTTGAGGATGTATGCAGAGATACGCTCCCAAACATGCATTGCCCAAGACTTGATAGAAGGCATGTGGTAATCAGGAAGCTCCATAACAAATGGTGCAGGCTCGCCCTCAAATGCCTTAGTCTTCTTCAGCATGATTGCAGAAATAACAATCATTGCAACACCAAGGAAGTAGAAAGCAGGAGCAACCCACCAAGCAGAAGTACCACCAATAAGAACACCCATAACCAAAGCAATAATTGGCTGCTTTGCGGAGCAAGGAATCATGGTTGTGAGCATTGCAGTCATACGGCGGTCCTTCTCATTCTCAATGGTACGAGTAGAAAGAACGCCAGGAACACCACAGCCAGAAGAAATCAGAAGTGGAATGAAGGACTTGCCGGACAGGCCAAAGCGACGGAACACGCGGTCCATAACAAAGGCAACACGGCTCATGTAACCGCAGTCCTCAAGGAAGCACAGCATGACAAAAAGAACAAGCATCTGTGGAATGAAGCCAAGGACAGAGCCAACGCCGCCGATAATACCGTCAACTACAAGGCTAGTAACAACTGGGCTTGCGCCAGCACCTTCAAGAGCACCGCGAGCAAGATCAGGAATACCTGGAACATACATGCCATACGCAGAAGCTTCTGGCTCAGTAGCAGCGCCTTCAACAGCAGTCTTAAAACCAGCGGCAGTTACGCCACCAAGAGTCTGGAGTTCCTGACCCTCAGCAAGAATTGGGTTGCCGTCAGCGTCAAGCTTAAGAGGATTGTCGTCAGTATCAACGAAGTTGCCATCCTCATCATGAACTGGTGCGCTCAGAGCAACAACGTTCTTCTTGGCAGTCTCTGCCTCAAAGCTGGTGATAGCGTCAGAATCCCACTGTTTAGCCGCGATTGCAGCACGAACCTCAGTGGTATCAATACCAGCCTCGTCAGCTGCGTTGAGATAAGCGTCAATCTGGTCACCATAGTGATGAGAGTCAAACTCATCTTTTGCCTCATTATACTCGGCGTCGCCGATACCCATGAAGTGGAAACCCTTGTCAAACAAGTTGTCGTTGACCCAATCAGTAGCTCCCGTACCAACGGTGGAAATGGAGATGAAGTAAACAAGAGCCATGATGATGACGAAGATAGGAAGACCAAGGATACGGTTAGTAACAACACGGTCAATCTTCTCGGAAGTGGTCAGCTGCTTTGGAGCCTTCTTGACGCAAGCTGCCATGACACCAGCGATCCACTCATAACGATCAGAAGTAATGATGGACTCAGCGTCGTCGTCACGAGACTGCTCAACTGCAGCAATGATCTTCTCAAGCTCAGCGGTCTTCTCGGCAGAAAGGTTAAGAGGAGCAATTGCATTTGCATCGCGCTCAAAGACCTTAATGGAGTACCAACGAGACAGAGCTGCAGGTGCAAGGCCCTCAATTGCAGCAGCAATCTTGCCAAGAGCCTCTTCAACCTCTGGGGTAAAGCACTTAACACCCTCAGCAGGAGTTCCCTCCTGGCCAGCCTTAATTGCAGTCTTTACCAGAGTATCAATGTTCTTGTTACGAAGTGCGGAGACCTCAACAACCTCAACGCCAAGCTGCTTAGAAAGCTCTGCGGTGTCAATGACGTCACCAGATTCCTTAAGCAGGTCAACCATGTTAAGGCCAAGGACAACTGGGCGGCCAGCCTCAAGAATCTGAGTAGTCAGATAGAGGTTACGCTCCAGGTTAGTGACATCGAGAAGGTCAATAATGGCGTCTGGACGCTCATTAATGAGGTAGTCACGAGATACCTGCTCCTCAGGTGAATAAGGAGACAGAGAATAAATACCAGGAAGGTCAACAAAAGTGACGTCCTTATCAGCGCGCCAGTTTGCCTGCTTCTTCTCGACGGTAACGCCAGGCCAGTTGCCGACGTAACCGTTTGAGCCCGTAAGCTCATTGAATAGGGTGGTCTTACCGCAGTTTGGATTACCTGCAAGACCAATAATAGTCTTTTGTGCCATTAGGCTTCCTCTACCTTGTGAACGTCTACTACTTCAATGCTTGCAGCTTCATCCTTGCGGATAGAAAGCTCGTAGCCACGAACTGTGAGCTCAATTGGGTCTCCCAGTGGTGCTACCTTTTTGACGTGAACCTCAGTACCCTTAGTAAGGCCCATGTCCATGATGCGACGTTTCACGGCGCCTACACCCTTTAGCGCAGCAACCGTGCAACTCTCCCCCACCTTAACTTCTTTCAGAGTTGCCATAACCTTCCTTTCATCGAAACACGTATTAAAAGCCGCGGGTTTTACCAGCAGCGCAATACAACAAAGTGTTTAGAGCGGAGAAACCATGATGTGCGACGACATCTGACGGTTCAGTCCAAGTCGTGCACCCTTAACGCTAACAATAACGTCGCCGTTGACTCGTGAAATAACCTTTACCTCGGCGCCCTCAACAAAACCAAGTGTTGAGAGGTGCTGGCGAAGATCAGAAGCACCCTTAACCGTTACGATCAGCGCAGTCTCTCCCTCACCAAGCATGGCAAGAGGAAGAACTGGACCAGAATTCGCAGGACCCTGTGAGGTCTTTTCTGTATCCATGCATCCCCCAAAATAACGTAGGCAAACTAAGTTTGCTCTTTCGAACTTTTACTTCATTAGTATCAACTAAAAGTTAAGGTAATTCAACTTTCATTTAATAATTAAAGTAAAAATAAGGCGAGAAACTCTGACTACCAGTGGTTTCTCGCCTTGTAAATATTGCAACTTTATTTCAGATAGTACTAGTTTTACGTAAACATGAACAATTGTTTGCTCAAGCTTACGGCAAGCTGTGTGATATCAGCCTGTATTCTGCAGACCTGCTGCAACACCAGACACAGTGCACAAAATCAAATACGTAATGTTTGCACGTTCCTCTGGAGTAAGCATGTCATCCCTTATACGAAGCTCAGATAGGGCATGCACCTGCGTAACCGAGAGAATATTAACAAATGGCAGACGCAGGCGGATAACAGGACCAAGCACACGACGGTTCTCCAACGGCCACTTATTTCCCGTAATATCCAGCACCCACTTACGTGTGAGAGCCATCTCGGAAAGAACCATCTCTGAAAGTTCAGAGCGATCACCCAGAGCCAGATAAAGTCTTGCAATACGAGCATCAATCTTGGAGATTGACATCTCAATGTTGTCGATAAACGTAGTGAACAGCGGCCACTCTCTATATGCCTCACGGAGGCGTTCGATATCCCCTACTGCCTCGCAGGCACTGCCCAGTCCATACCAAGCAGCCAAGTTGATACGAGCCTGTGACCAGGAGAAAATCCATGGAATAGCACGCAAGTCATCAAGAGACTTGGCGCCCAGGCCACGTTTTGCAGGTCTTGAACCAATGGGGAGAAGACCAATCTCTGTCAGAGGGGTAACAACCGAGAACCACTCAGCAAAACCATCGGAGTGAATGAGCTCCAAGAAACGCTGCTTGGACGCTTTATCAAGCTCAGAAGCGAGCGAAGCAAACTTCACGTCTGTCTGGGTATTTTTCTGCTCAATAGAAGGTGCCATCTGAAGCAGTGTTGCTCCTGCTACAGACTCTACGTGACGGCGAGCAAGTGTTGGATCTCCATAGCGAGCAAAGATAACTTCTCCTTGCTCAGTAAGTTTAAAGCGACCGTTTACTGATCCCTTAGGCTGAGACAAAACAGCACGGTTTGCAGGACCACCGCCACGACCAACTGCACCGCCACGTCCGTGCATCAAGATGAGGTCAATGGAGTTCTTCTCTGCCCACTCTGCCAAAGCAGCCTGAGTCTTATGAAGTACCAATGTTGCCGTAGTTGGTCCCTCGTCCTTCGAGGAATCAGAATAACCCAACATGACCTCAAGCTTGCGGTCTGTCTGAGCAAGACGTGCCTGTACCTCAGGAAGCTGAATTACCTGGTCAAGTGTAGCAACAGCGTTCTCAAGGTCTTCAATTTGCTCAAAGAGTGGAATAACGTCTAGTACAGGAACGTCTTCTTCATTTGCAAACGCAAGACGTGCAAGCTTATAGACATTCTCAACATCCTGAGCAGACTGCGTAAACGAAATAATATAGCGACGAGCAGCGTTAATGCCGTTCTTCTTTTGAATTGATCCAATGGAGCGGAAGGTGTCTAGCACCTCCTGCGTCATAGCATCAAGTTTGGCGGGTTTCTCGGCAGTTGAGGGGTGTGTCTCAATATCTGCAAGTGCACGCTTGTGCACCAAAGAGTGCTGACGGAACTCCATCTCTACCAAGTGGAAGCCAAAAGTTTGAGCCTGCCAGATAAGCTTCTGAACAGGACCGAAGGCAATACGGAAAGCCCCTGCTTGAGCCAGTGAATCCTGAATAACACGCAGATCAGCAATAAACTCTTCAGCGTTTTGATACATCAGGTCAGCATTGCGCTCAATGGTGGCGCTGAGCCGGCCAGAAATGACGCGCATTGCCGCACGGTGCAACTCAGACCCAGCCTTATCAATAGCCCTAGAGGTCAGGGCCTGGCTCATTTCTACCTGCTGTGCCCAAAGATTGACAAGCGCAGGCGAAGCTGGAGTAGAAATACCATCGAGCGTCAGACCTCGACTGACTTCCTTGGTAGCCCGAGCCAGTGCCTGCAGTACGTGTACACGGTACTTCTCGGCAACTTGGCGAGAAACCAGGGCGGTAACATTAGGGTTACCGTCGCGGTCGGAGCCAATCCAGCTACCTGGACGGAAAAATGGTGGGCAGGCAGGCGACACACAACCAGCGTTTTCTCCCAGCACCCAGTTATCAAAGCGGCGATATACCGAAGGGACCATCTCAAAAAGGGTGGTATCAAAAATGTTGAGGACAGTATCTGCCTCCTCCAAAGGAGTTGGCTTTTTATGACCGATAGGAGACGTACGGAATAGGCCGTCAATCTCTTGCAGCATGCGACGCTCGTTTTCCACACGAGCAGGACCACCAAGCCTCTGACGCTCATCAAGAAGCTCTGAGATGGTACGGATTCGGCGCTCAACGTTTTTACGACGAGCCTCAGTTGGGTGCGCGGTAAAGACGGGGTGGAACTCAAGACGATTAAGACGTGCTTTTGCCTCTTCTTCACCGCACTCGTCAATAAGCTGTCTATATGCAACGGTTATCTCATTGATAGGGTCTTCTGCAGAAGATGGATCAACAGAAGCCTCACGAGAGCGCAGGCTGGTAACGCGATAATTCTCTTCACAAAGATTTGCTAAGTGGAAGAAGGTGACAAACGCACGCATAAGAAGTACGGAGTCTTCCATGCTTAGGTTGTCAATGGTAGAAGCAAAACGCAGAAAAGCATTAAGCGATTCCTTCTCTGAATCTACTTTGAGTACCGCATTGATTGCCTCAAGCAGCAAAGGTGCGCGCGTTGTAGACAAATCATCTGGGCCAGCTTTAATTGCCTCAACCAACAACGTGTCAAAACTAGTAAGAAGATCTGGATTGTACTCAGCAAGCACCTTTCTTACCAAACGCAAAAAGAAGGTAAGGTTATCGCGCAGAGGAGCTGGCGCTTTAAGCGCTTGAATAAGGGTACGAGCAGCAGCAATCTCATTCCCGCGTCGTTCAAGAAGCGACTGAGCTACTTCAGAAGTTGTTGCGCCATCGATGGGTTTCTCGTCAAAAGAAGCATTGCTGGACTCTAGATTTGAATCTTGAGGATTGCCTGCCATGCTCATCCTTTCGTCACATGACTCAGAATACGTACTATCTACCATACCCTTTTGTAACAATCTTCGCACGATTGTTTGTCAATCTGTTACCTAATGTACATCGTGGACTACAATTGATATAACAAATAAAAATTGATATATCAAAGTTTCTGGCCACGTTAAAGAAGATTTTAGGTTTTACATGCTCAATCCATTCAAGAAAAGTCGTACTGCGTACAACAATTCTTCCGTACATAAGCAGGTAGAGCGTCTTCGCACACCTCGCTATGAGCTTGATGACTCGCGCACAAACGGGGGTCAACCTGGCATTGTGGTTACATGGTGGACCAGGCTTCTTTCTGCCGTGGTTTCTGGCGATATTGCTAATCAAGACGAGCAATATCTAGCGCATCAAACGTCCCAGGACTATCTTTTTAATGCTCTTGGACAAGGTGCCTGGGGTGCACTTTTCCCTCTTCTGACCGTTGTCTGTTCCCAGCTTGTTGGCATTGAACAGGCAGGTCTTTTCTCCATGGCATTTGTTGTGGCAACACTTTTGTTATTTATTGCCCAATACGGTGTTCGCACGTATCAAGTTTCCGACATAGCTGAACAACGTAGTTTTTCTGATTACCAGATTCAACGCGCAGCTACCGTTGTTGTCATGGTAATAGCAGGTCTTATTTGGTGCTTCTTTAAAGGGTATACCGAGCCCATGTTTTCTATCTGCACGGGAGCTTTGCTTTTTAGGGCAGTTGATGGTATGGCTGATGTCTACGAAGGTCGCTTGCAACAGAAGGACAAGCTCTATCTAGCAGGACTCAGTCAGGCGCTGAGGTGTAGCACAAGTTTTATTCTTTTTACTGCTGTGTTATTTGTTACCAGAAATCTTGTATGGGCAAGTTGGAGCATGGGTATTTGCGCTCTTGTTACCTTGGTATTTGTTTCTGCTCCCCTAGCCATTCTTGAGACCGATAAAAGCGTGCGCATCAAACTTGCAAACATTAAAGATATTTTTGTACAGTGCTGGCCTCTCTTTTTGGCGCTTTTCCTCTACAACCTTATTGATTCGCTGCCAAAGTTTGCCATGGAAGGCACGCTTTCTTACAGCAATCAGCTGTACTTCAACGCACTTTATTTCCCAGCTCACACTATTTTGATGATCTCCACGCTCATCTACAGGCCGCAGCTCTTTAAGCTTGCCAGTCTGCTAGAAACCTCTATCCACAATCCGGCTAATAAGAAGCGCTTTGGCGTAATGGTACTTGCCCTGTTTGGAGCCATCGCGGTAGTCACCGCAGGTACTGCAGCATTTGTTGAGTTTATTGGCATTCCTCTTAACAGCTTCTTGTACGGCGTTGATTTTGAGCAGTATCGCGGACTTGCACGCATTATGGTAGCCACCGGTGGCCTTTGTGCTGCAATCGACTTTTTGTACCAGCTCATCACCATCATGCGAGCTCAAAAGGCAGTTACGCGTGCCTACCTCATTTCATTTGCTGTATCCATCCCCATTATCTGGATGATGGTCAGCTTTACTGGCCTTAACGGTGCAGTTATTGGCAGCTTCTCCTCTATCCTCATCCTCTTCTTGCTGCTCATCAGCGAATACGCCGTAGCACGTATGAAAAACTAGCAAACAAATTGATGCTTAAACGTATAACCCCTCTGCTCCATACGCTGGAACAGAGGGGTTTTTGTTCATAAGGCGAGAAAACCTACTGCTTGACGGATTTCTCGGCAACGATCTTAGAAGGAGCAAGCACCGCCGATGGTGCAAGCAGCTGCAGCGGAACCATCGTCTGAATCATCGTTTGAACCAGAAACGTGGAAGACCTCAGAAAGGTAATTGATGATGTCGCCGGACTCATACATTGCCTTGCCGTCGATGAACAGACATGGGACCTGACGCTTACCGCCAACCTCAATAAGGCGCTCGCGAGCTGCGTCATCAGCAACGATATCGTGCATAGGAAGCTCAATGTTGTTCTGCTCCATAAAGGACATGACCTTGTGGCAGTATGGGCAGGTTGGCTTATAGAAAAGCTCAAGATTCTGAGTAGCCATAAAAACTCCTTTTGTTAGTAATTACTACTACTTTGTCTATACCCACCATAGCGTAGTTGTTTCACATGGATTTAGATAGGCATAAAAATAGCCGCACAAGGCGGCTATTTAGTAGTTGATGGTGCCAGCAACCAGGATCGAACTGATGACCCCCGCTTTACGAGTGGTGCCAAAAGTGCGACATTCGGGTATTTTAGCGACAAAACGAATTGTGAAAAATCGGCGTTGACCTCGTTAACTGCGACTTTCCAAAACACGGGGTGTTACACTAGCGTTACAGTTTTTGGAATTATTTTGGAATGTTTTTGGAATAATTCCCGAGAGAGGATATATAAACAATGCAACTATACGTTAGAAAGGTAAACGGGAACTGGTGCGCCCGTGTCGTGTGGTTTGTGAACGGCAAACGCCACGAGAAGCAAAAGACTACACCGTACGAATGCAACGAAGAGGACAACCGCGGCAAGAAAGCAGCCGAAGAGTACGCCGCGGCATGGGCGCGTAAGCTCAACATCTCGGACAAAGGCACGAGCAACGGCGCAACAATGACGCTATATGCGTACTGCCGCGCTCACTATGCGACCCTGCAAGCTATGGGACACATTGAGGGACGTACCGCCGCAGGATACAAAACGAGTCTAAACTACCTTGACCAATATTTCGGCGAAAAGAAAATCGGCGAGATAACAACGGCGGAAGTTGAGAGTTTTATACAATGGCTCACCGAGCGCGGACTAAGCAATAACACAATCAAGAAAACGTTTAACGTGCTTCATCACTGCGTGCGTCAAGCCGTCGCGGTGCGTGATATTGAGTGGGACTATTGCGCGGCTATCAAACCGCCTAAACGTCAACTGCCGCCACCAAACCCACTGGACGAGCCGTCGCGTAAGAAGCTGTTGTTTATGCTTGAGAACCTCGAGAAAACGCCTTACGTCGTCGCGTGTTACCTCGCATACTATACGGGCATGCGCCGTGGTGAGATTTGCGGTTTGCGTTGGTGCGACGTTGAACTTACGCTAGGAAGCGAATACATCAACGTACGGCAAGCCGTAAGTATCGAAGAAGGCGGAACGTACGTCAAACTGCCTAAGACAAACAAGGAACGCCGCATACCCATTCCCGCGAGCCTTGCGGCTATCCTCAAAGAACGCCGCGCGTCGCTGCTAGAAGATTGTATGCTTTGCGGTATTTCGTTCGAGCCTGCAATGTTTGTTTGCGGCGATGTCGAAGGGCACTACCTACACCCAAGCCCACTGTCGAAGTGGTGGCAACAGCACGCGAAAGAATGGGGCTTAATGGGAACGCAGAAACGCCGCCCGGTGTTCCATGACTTGCGCCATACGTTCGCGACGATTGCCGTTCGTGCAACCGACCCAAAGACGGCACAAGATATTCTCGGTCACGCGGATATCAACATGACAATGCGCTACGCGGACACCACGACCGAGCAATTAGAGAAAGCGCGAAATCCTCTAGCGTCCGCATTAGGCGAAAGCAAGGACACGGGCGCGAAAATCGAGGAATTCCCGAGAAAAGCGGCTAATTTCTAGCGTTTGCGTTTGTGCTGGTAAACGAGCCGTTCTAAGCCATTTTAAGGCACGCAAATTTCAAAGTCGAGTAAATACCCATAAAAATACCCTCAACCACACGGGCGAGGGTATTTATTTAGGCGTTCATCTTCGGAACGAGGTTATCTTCCGCGCTTATCCAGTCAGTAGCAATTCCGCGCTCACTTAGCGCGTACGATACAACGCGAGCCGTTGCATTTGCCTGTCTCCAATCGCCGCCGTCATCGATACAATGGAGTTTGTCGTATTCGTCTTGGCTAGTCCAGTAAACCAGCTTGACACTCTCGGGGTAGTCACCGACGGTTTGCGCGGCTTCCTCAACCTGTCCGAGCGCGGCGGCGACCACTTGCCGTTGCAGCTTCAATGCGTCGTCGAGAATGTCCCACGCGTCCTGTGGTGCGTTGTACTCTTTGTATTTGACGCTTTCCCAACGTTTGACGGAACGCTCGGATACTTCAAGCGCAAGTGCTAAATCTGTTTGGCTCATGCCGACCTGCTCGCGCAAGGCTTTGAATTCTTGCTTGTTGCGCATTATTCCTCTCTAACTATTTTTCTTCAATGCTTGCGTAAGAAATAGAGCCATTCTTTTCTGCTCTAGAGAAGATGCCAGTTTTGCCGTCTTCAATGTCATAGCCTTTTGATAGTAAAAAGTACACTGCACGCTGTCTGTCTCTAAATTTATACATTGAATAGCAGCTCTGCATTGTCGCAAACCACGGACGAAGTCTAATTAAATACATAACTCACACCCCCCCTACCAATTCCACGCAACGAAGTTGTAATCAAGGCTCCCGACGTACTGCGTGCGGTTGCCGCCCTTAAACTCAACGAGTGTGATAAGCTCTCCGCGCTTGCTTGTGTGCTGCTCGACGATGTGTGCCGCTGCGTCCTTTTCGAGCTTTTCGGCAACGGTTACGCGGCTATCGCTGTAACCCGCTGCGTGTGCTGCGTCGAGGTCGGAAGTATAATCGCGTGCGTTCTCTAACAGTTCATTAGCCATGCGGCGTGCGGTTGAAGACTTGCTGCGCTTCATTTGATTAAGAATAGATGCGTTCATTTCTGTTCCCCTTCTCTGGGCTGAGGTATGACCTTCTGTCTCCCTCTTGCTGTATATAATATAGTCCCCTTTCGGGACTAAGTAAAGAAGAATTTTAGAATTTTTTAGAAATTTTTTCGGCATAAAAACACCCGCTAAGTTTGCCAACGAAAACGTTAAGCCTAGCGGGTTCAGCACGAATATTATACCAAATCGGCATAAAAAAAGAACCCCTCCCGCCGAAGCGAGAGGGGTTACAAGTCTAGTCTTGCACTCTTCCGAGCAGCTCTAGACGTATTACTTAACGCCCGAGATATAACCGTCGTCGTTGGTTGTAACTGTGATGTCACCTGTGAGCAATCGACCG
>CAUUUQ010000002.1:0-85357 GCA_963548345.1 uncultured Atopobium sp.
CCCATGGGTCACTACCTTGTCTTTTGTTGTTGCACTAGCAATGAGAATTCAAGGGTCAATTTTGCAGAATAAGTGACTTTGCTGTGTTTTCAAAACGTCAAAAATAGGCCTCTAAAAATTTTATGCATACAAATGAATTCACCCTCATGAATATTCATGAAGGTGAATATTTTCGTATCATGGTAGTTAAAATTTTGATGTCTTCTATGCTGGGCGAGAGAACCGATGGACTACAGCAGTGGAAGCATTCGATTGAAGCAAAATCTCGTCGTCCAACGCACGTAGCCGTAGCAGCTCTACAGGCTAACGCGAACAACCTTACGAACGCCAGCGGCTTCGAGGGCTGCTACCTGCGAAATCGATGCGGATTCGTCCGTCATCAGCACGTCGATATCAGCAGGCAATCCATATTGGAAGCTGGAGTTGACGCCCAGCTTGCTTGCGTCGGCCAAGACAATGTGCTGCTCAGAGTGCTTAAGCATCAGCGAGTTCACGCGCATCTCGTTTGAAACCAGTGTGGTAAGGCCACGCTCAGCGGAAATTCCCGAGCATCCCAAGATGCACTTCGCGGCGCGAATCTGGTTGATTGAAGCAAGTGCAAAATCGCCGGTCAGTGACTTCTTAGCTGGTCGAACTTCTCCACCCGTGACTAAAACGGTCATCGATGGGGGATAGTCGGCGGCCAGAACGCTACCGTTATTGGTAACAACCGTGATGTTCTTGGCGGTGATGAATTCCAGGACTTTTATAGCGGTTGAGCTGGTGTTAATGAAGACTGTGTCACCGTCTTTAATCAACTTGGAAGCTGCCTGGGCAAGCTTGAACTTTGCGGTTACCTGGTTAGAGCTGAGTCCTGTCGAGAGCGGGTCAAGCAGCGTGGCCATGCCATAGCTTCGGGAAATGAGGCCTTGAGCTTCGAGTTCGTCAAGATCGCGGCGGATGGTAAGCGAAGAAACTTCAAATCTATCGGCAAGATCGCTAACGGAAACCTGGCGATATTGTTCAAGAAGGCTCATGATTGAGCTTCTGCGTGATGCTACAAATGAACGGCTTGTGGCCATGAATCCCCCAATAGAACTCAACTGCTGATAAACCTGTAGAATTACATTTAACTGATTCAGTTCTGTGAAAAACAACGTACAAATTGATAGCAACTTTTGAACGGTCCATGAACAATTGTGTAGATGTATTTCAGCGAATCTCAGTGTATATTACCTTATCCTATGAACGTTTTGAATACTTAAACGGATATTTTTTAACGGTCAACGGTTTTTATGACGTAAATCTCTAAAGTGAGCATAGATAAGTATTGCTTAACTTCCAACTTTAGCTATACTAACATTATCGATTCGATTGGTAAAACGTTCTAAACGTTCAACAAATAGGGAAATTTGTTATACGGCAAGTCAAATGTCATATAAATTATTTATCTAATTGTTGAAGCGTTCAGAAGATTCAAGTTTTTGTCATTAAGCGATGTGTTCTTGTGTGGTCTTGCTATAGTCCAACACAAGGAAAGATTCACAGTAGCTATTGGAGAGGAGTGAATCGCATGTTACTTCGCGATATTTACGAGCAGAACCATTATGCATTCGTAAAGACCCCTATGACGTGGGAAGAGTCTATTAGAGAGTGCTGCAAACCACTGGAGGCTGACGGAACAGTCAATCCAGAGTATGCAGACGACATTATCGAGTGCGTAAAGAAGTACGGTCCTTACATTGTTATCGTTCCAAACGTTGCAATGCCACACTCTACTGCTCGCATTGGCTCTAATGGCAAGACTGCTATTGGATTTATGCACTCCGATGTTCCTGTTAACTTCGAGGATGGCGACGATGAGAAGCAGGTCAAGACCTTCTTTACTCTGAGCGCAACCGATCAGGAAGCACACCTTAAGAATATGCAGATGCTCGTTCAGGTTCTCATGAATGAAGAGGTCCTTGAGCGTCTGAAGAATATTCAGTCTCCAGAAGAGCTCTTGGAGATCGACAAGCTTATCTCCGAGTAGGCTCGTTTTTCGTGCGTCGTTCGCGCCCTGCGCCCGTGCGCGCATTTGTGCCCATCTGGGCACGTAATTGAGGATTTCCTTTTGTAGTGTGGGCTGCAGAAGGTACGTATGTAGGACCCTTTGAAAGGGGTATCAATGGATATTGTTCTTGGTATTTGGAAATGGTTTGCGAGCAACTTCTTGACTCAGCCAGCCTATTTCATCGGTTTGATCGTTGCTATCGGCTACATTCTTCTTAAGAAGAAGTGGTACGACGTACTTGCTGGCTTCCTTAAGGCAGTCATTGGCTATCAGATCCTCCTGGTTGGTTCCGGCGGCCTGGTAACTGCATTCCGTCCAGTTCTTGTTGGACTTGAGGCTCGCTTCAACCTTTCTGCAATGGTCATTGACCCATACTTTGGCCAGAACGCAGTACAGGCAGGCATGGAGGCAGCTGACGCTCCTGCATTTATCGCAGGTCGTTCCTTCTCCTCCGTTATGCTTCTTCTGCTCTTCGCTTTCATTCTGAACATTGTTCTGGTTGCTTTTAAGAAGCAGACTAAGCTTCGCGCAATCTTTACTACTGGTCACGTCCAGGTTCAGCAGGCAGCAACTGCATTTTGGCTTATCCTCTTCTGCTTCCCACAGCTTAACGACGTTACCATCCTTGCAGTTATGACCGTTCTCCTTGGTCTTTACTGGGCAGTTGGCTCCAACCTTTGTATTGGACCTACCCAGGACCTCACTGATGGTGCTGGTCTTACTATTGCTCACCAGCAGATGTTTGGTGTTTACTGCGCATCCAAGGCTTCTGAGTGGCTCTCCAAGCACTCTAAGAAGGAGTCCAAGCGCATTGAGGACATTGAGCTCCCAGGCTTCCTGAAGATCTTCAACGAGAACCTCGTTGCAACTGCAATTCTTATGACAGCATTCTTTGGCGTCATCCTTGCTGTTCTTGGTCAGGACTTCCTGCTTGAGAACAAGTTCATGAAGCAGGGTCAGGATTTCTTCTTCTACATCATGACCACTTCCTTCCAGTTTGCTGTTTACCTCTCCATCCTGCAGCTTGGTGTTCGTACCTTCGTTACTGAGCTCACCAACTCCTTCCAGGGTATTTCTAACAAGCTCCTTAAGGGTTCCGTCCCAGGCGTTGACTGCGCAGTTACCTACGGCTTTGGTTCTCCAAACGCAGTTACCCTCGGCTTCCTCATGGGTGCAGCTGGTCAGTTCCTGGCAATCGCAGCTCTGCTGCTTCTGAAGTCTCCAGTTGTTGTTATCGCAGGCTTTGTTCCACTGTTCTTCGATAACGCTACTATCGGCGTTTACGCAAACAACAAGGGCGGCCTCCGCGCAGTTCTTATCATGCCTTTCATCTCTGGTCTTCTCCAGGTCTTTGGTTCAGCTCTTATCGCTGGCTGGGTTGGCATGGCTGCATACGGTGGATACCTTGGCATGTGGGACTGGGCAGTTGTCTGGCCAATCATGACCGGCGTCATGAAGTTCCTGTCCTACGCAGGTCTCGCAATTGTTGTCATTGCTCTTATCGCAATCCCACAGCTCCAGTACCGTGCAAACAAAGACACGTACTTCATGGAGGTTGAGGATTACCAGAAGTGCAAGGAAATCCGTGCACAGAAGGCCGCCGCAGCTAGTGCGGAAAGCAAGTAGCCCTCTTTCTTCCTACCCTGAGCAGACCCCCATCTGCTCAGGGTTATTAGTAATACTCGGCACATTGATTGATGCACTATTTGCTCTAAAAGCGATGCGCATAGCGCCCAAATGGGTACATACACAATGTGTCCGTAATCAGTTTGTTTGATCGAAGGAGTCAACATGAACGCAAAGATTTTGGTCGCATGTGCTAACGGCGCAGGTACCTCCCTGATGATGAAGATGACCGCTGAGCGCGTTACTCAGAAGCTCAACATGGGCGTCGACAAGATTCACCACTGCGCACTGTCTGAGGGCGTAAGCTCTGCTCGTCAGTACGACATTGTTTTTGCTCCTCTTAACTTCCTGAACATGTACGACGATGCTGCTAAGGCTGGCGTCACCGTCATTGGTCTGCGCAACGTTCTTTCTGACGCAGAGATGGAAGAGAAGCTCAAGGAAACCGGCGCTGCAGAGAGGTTTTCCGCATAGTTTAGGTTTCTAAAGAATCGAGCACTTTAATGACTTTTGAAAAGAAAATTCTTGCCGAGATGCCTAAGTGCTATGCACTTGGCATGTTTGAGGGAGAAGACACACCAAGCTTTTTAGCTGCTGTCGAGAAGGACGGTCCAATCCGTCGTTTTACGCTTGATGGTGAGCCTCTGGAGACTGTTGCTCCAGGCCCTGGCGGCGTCATGACCATTACGCAGGTCCCTGGCAGGAAAGATCAGTTCCTTGCAACCCGCAAGTTCTTCTCGCCAAACTTTGGTGGAGACGACGCGGCAATCGCATCCTATACCAAGCAGGCAGACGGTTCGTGGTCTGAGCAGATTCTCTGCGACCTCCCTTATGTTCACCGCTTTGGCATCCTAAAGGCTGCTGACGGTCAGCTTTGGGTTCTTGCTTGCTCTATCAAGGGTGGAGCTGAGACAGGCGTCAAGGATGATTGGCGCACTCCAGGTGCTGTTTGGGCTGCTCCTCTGAGCAACAACCTTGAGCAGTACACAGCAGACAACCAGCTTAAGCTGACTTGTGTTGCTAACTATCAGGTTCAGAATCACGGTTTCTGGACTGCACCTGATAAATCGTATGCTTTGATCTCAACCGCCGCAGGCGTGTTTAGATATGTGCCACCAACCACTCCTGAGGGTGCTTGGGATGTCACCTGCCTTCTGGTTCAGCCAACAAGCGATATTGTTGCTACAGACTTTGACGGCGATGGCAAGCTGGAGATCCTTACCTTCTCCAAGTTCCATGGTGACACGCTGGCAATTTGGCATGAGGGCCAGACGCGCGATCGCTACGAGCAGGTTTGGTGCGACCCACAGAAGCGCAGCTTCCTTCACGCGCTTTGGGCAGCAGATCTTAATGGCGAGAAGTGCGCAGTCATTGGCAACCGTAAAGATGGTCGCGATTTGTTGCTTGTTAGATACGTAGACGGTGAGTACACCGTAGACGTTATCGACCACGACCTCGGACCAGCAAACTGCATGGTGTATAGGCATGACGGCAGCGATTACATTGTTGCTGCATATCGTGAGACAGACCAGCTGGCTCTCTACAAAGTAGTGGAGTAGGGCTGCGTTTTGTAGCGAGCGCTCAGGATGAGCTTCTGAGCATGCAGGCAAAGTCCTGAGCGCCGCTCAATTTACCTGCGTATACATCAAAGTACTAGTCCTATGTTTTATAGAAAGGAGCGCGTAATGGCAGGTTTGAAAGACGTCACACGCGACAGTTGGATTATGAGCACCTTCCCTGAGTGGGGAACTTGGCTCAACGAAGAGATTGACAATGCCGTAGTAGAGCCAGGCCAGGTTGAGATGTGGTGGCTCGGCTGCGTTGGTATTTGGTTTAAGACTCCTGGTGGAGCAAACGTTGCTGTCGACTTCTGGGCAGGCAATGGTAAGCGCACCCACGGTGACGGACTCATGAAGCCTGGTCACCAGATGGCAAACATGGCTGGCGTTCGTAAGATGCAGCCAAACCTGCGTAACGTCCCCTTTGTTATTGATCCATTTGCTATCAAGAACCTTGACGCTGTTGTGGTAACTCACATTCACCAGGACCACATGTCCAAGGAGCTTGCAGCTCACGTTGTTAACAACAACATGACCACTACTGACGAGAATGGCAAAGAGATTCCTGTTCCTTTTATTGGTCCTAAGGATGCAGTTGACATTTGGGTTGGCTGGGGTGTTCCACGCGAGCAGTGCATTGTTGTTAAGCCTGGCGACCGTATCAAGGTTAAGGACATGGAGATCGTTGCATACGATTCCTTTGACCGCACCATCATCGTTACCACTACTGATACTTCTGAGAATCGTCCTGACCTCTGGGGTAAGTGCCCAATGGACATGGATGAGAAGGCAGTTAACTACCTCTTTGTCACCCCTGGTGGAAACATCTATCACTCCGGTGACTCTCACTACTCCATTTACTTTGCTAAGCACGGCAAAGACATCGCTCAGGAGTTTGGCGGCGTAGATGTCTGCTTTGGCGCTTTTGGCTGCAACCCAATTGGTATCCAGGACAAGATGGAGGCAACCGATATGCTCCGCATGGCTGAGGCTCTTCAGTCCAAGGTTGTTATCCCAATTCACCACGATGTTTGGACTAACTTCCAGGCTGACGTCCAGGAGATCAAGGTTCTTTGGGACATGCGTAAGGACCGCCTTGACTACAAGTTCCACCCATTCTTCTGGGAGGTCGGCGGCCACTACACCTATCCACAGGATAAGGACCGCTTTGCTTACCATCACGACCGTGGCTTCCATGATTGCTTCGATCACGAGCCAAACGTCCCATTCCGTAGCGTTCTCTAAGGAGCAGTCTCTATGATGCTTAAAGAGCTTCGTGATGAAGTGTATGAAGCAAATATGAATCTGCCAAAGCATGGCCTGGTAGTTTTTACCTGGGGTAATGCTTCTGGACTTGACCGTGAACGTGGTCTGTTTGTCATTAAGCCATCGGGCGTTTCCTATGAGGAGCTCAGTCCAGAGAACTTGGTTGTCTGTGATCTTGACGGCAACGTTGTTGAGGGTGAGATGAACCCATCTTCTGATACTCCAACTCATGCATGCTTGTATCGTGCATGGGGCGATAAGATCGGCGGAATTGTTCACACTCACTCAACCCACGCTGTTTCTTGGGCACAGGCAGGACGCTCTATTCCTTGCTATGGCACCACACACGCAGACTATTTCTATGGAGATATTCCTTGCGTGCGCAGCCTTACCAAGGACGAGGTAGAAAGCGCCTATGAGCTTGAGACCGGCAACGTTATTGTTGAGGGCTTTGCTAACTTGGACCCAATTGCGGTTCCAGGAACGCTCCTTCACAACCACGGTCCTTTCTCTTGGGGTAAAGACGCAATGGCTGCTGTGTATCACGCTGTGGTCATTGAGGAGGTTGCTAAGATGGCAACACTCACCGAGCTCAATAACCCTAAGGTTCAGGAGGCACCTCAGTACCTTCAGGACAAGCACTACATGCGCAAGCATGGTCCAAATGCCTACTACGGACAGGGTAATCACTAAAGCCTGTTCAGTGAGCAGAATTTGTTTCAGTCAGGCGGTCTTTTATAAGGCCGCCTGTTTTTAAAAGGAGAAGATATGTCCAAGTATCAGCTAGGACTTTACGAGAAGGCCACTCCAACTGATCTTTCTTGGGAAGAGCGCCTCAGCGTAGCAGGAGAGTCTGGCTTTGATTATGTTGAGATCTCCGTTGATGAGTCTGACGCTCGTCTTTCTCGCCTTGAGTGGACTGGTGAGGAGCGTGCAGCAGTTCGTCAGGCGATGGTAAACTCTGGCGTTCGCCTGGGCTCTCTGTGCCTTTCTGGTCACCGTAAGTATCCTTTTGGTTCTCGCGATCAGGCTACTCGTGAGCGTGGCCTTGAGATTATGCAGAAGGCGCTTGACCTTGCAGGTGACCTGGGACTTCATACCATCCAACTTGCTGGCTATGACGTGTACTACGAGGACGGCGCAGAGGATACGCGTAAGTACTTTGAGGAGAACCTAGCAAAGGCTGTAGAAATGGCTGCTCAGGCGGGCATTGTTATGGGTTTTGAGACCATGGAGACTCCTTTTATGGATACAGTCGAGAAGGCCATGCACTACGTAAACCTTATCAACAGCCCTTACCTTGGTGTGTATCCCGACGCTGGTAACCTCACCAATGCATCGTTTATTTATGGCAACACCGTTGCTGACGATATTGCTCTTGGTGCAGGCCATATCTTTGCAGCTCACCTCAAAGAGACTGTTGCTGGTGCGTATCGCGAGATTCCATTCTCTACCGGCACCACTGACTACGAGGGAGCTCTGTCGCAGCTTGTTCCTCAGGGTGTCAGGCGCTTTGTTGCAGAGATGTGGTACACCGGCAACGAGAACTGGAAAGAAGATCTTGTCTTTGCTTCCACCTACGTTCGCAGCAAAATTGATAAGGCGTTTGAGGGGTAAACGGCCTTTTTGCACTTGTTTTGGGTTTCTCGCCACAGACGGTACATAAGAATCTGTACAATGTGGATGAGCTCTTTCTTAGTACGACGTACGTTTCCAAACTCGTTTAGGTTTGTACAGGAAAGGATTACACATGAAGTTCTTTATTGACACGGCAGATATCGATGAGATTTCTGAGGCTCTTAGCTGGGGCTGTTTAGCAGGTGTTACTACCAACCCATCGCTGTATGCAAAGATTGGCGGAAAGCTAGCCGACTTTGAGTCTCATATGGTTAAGATTGCTCAGCTTTGCGAGGGACTTCCTGTATCTGCTGAGTCAACAGCAACAACAACTGAGGGCATGATTGAAGAAGGCCGTCACCTGGCTTCTCTTGCTCCAAATATTGTTGTTAAGCTTCCTATCTGCGCAGAGAGTCTTGCTGCTACCCATCAGCTTGCTTCTGAGGGAATTCGCGTCAACATGACGCTGATTTTCTCGGCACCTCAGGCTCTTCTTGCGGCAAATGCTGGCGCCCGTTATATTTCTCCATTTGTTGGTCGCTTTGATGACATCGGCGAGGACGGCATTGAGCAGCTGGGAACCGTTGTTTCTTGCATTGAGAACTATGCATGGGATAAAAACGTTGATCACACCGTAGAGATTATTACGGCTTCTGTCCGTACGCCAAACCACGTAACACAGGCAGCTCTGCTTGGTGCTGACATTGCAACCGTTCCATTTGGTGCTCTAAAGAAGTGCCTGAAGCACCCTCTGACCGACGCCGGTCTTAAGTCTTTTGAGGCAGACTGGGAAAAGGTTAAGGCTCAGCAATAAATAGTGATTGTGGTACGCCCAGCTTAGGTTGGGCGTACTTGTTTTACGTGCCTGTTCGTGCACCGTTTAGGCGGCGTTTAAGCACCGTTTAGGCACTTATTTTGAGAGGATGAGAATGGGAACAACTGCATTACCCGAGCGCAACCTCACTGATGATGAGCTCAAGCTTGCAGCTAATACGCTGAGGCGCGATGTCATTGACATGCTCGAGAAGAGCAAGTCAGGTCATCCCGGTGGCTCACTGAGTGCGGCAGATATTGTGGCCACACTGTTCTTCTCGGGAGTGATGAAGTATAACCACAACAACCCAGAGGACCATACCGAGGATAGGTTCTTCCTGTCCAAGGGTCACGTGGCTCCTGTGCTGTATGCTGCCTACCACCTGCTTGATTGGCTCCACGACGAGGATATGGTTACCCTCCGTCAGCTTGGCAGTCGCTTGCAGGGTCACCCAGATTGCCACGCATGTCCTGGCATTGAAGTTTGCTCCGGCTCTCTTGGTCAGGGTCTCTCGGTAGCTGCAGGATGCGCTCTGGGACTTTCTATGGACGCTCTGGCAAGCGGCGAGCGCGCCAAGAAGGTATTTGTCCTTCTGGGAGACGGCGAGCTGCAGGAGGGCTCTAACTGGGAGGCATGCATGTTTGCTGCTCACCAGAAGCTGGATAACCTCATTGCTATTGTGGACCTCAATAACCTGCAGATTGACGGCCACGTTACTGACGTGTGCTCTCTTGGCGATATTGACGAGAAGTTCCGTTCTTTTGGCTGGAATGTACTGCGTGTTAACGGTCACGAGGTCGCTGAGGTACGCCAGGCTCTTCTCGCCGCACGAGATGGTCGCGAGGCAGGAAACACGGCTCCTACCGTGGTCATTTGCCAGACCGTTAAGGGCAAGGGCGTCTCGTTTATGGAGGACAAAGCTTCCTGGCACGGAAACGCTCCTTCGGCCGAGCAGGCTGACCTTGCGCGAGAAGAACTTGATGCAGCTAGAGAGCTTCTTTTGATTGATCTTCAAGGTGAAGGTAAGGAGGTTGCCAATGTCTAGAGCAACTCGTGAGGCATATGGTCAGACTCTTGTTGAGCTGGTAAATGAGGGTCACGACATCGTTGCTGTTGACGCAGACCTTGCCGGCTCCACTAAACTTGCCGACCTCCAGAAGGCCTTCCCACAGCGCATGGTTGATGTGGGTATTGCCGAGCAGAACATGGTAGGCGTTGCATCTGGACTGGCGCTTACAGGACGCACCGTGTTTACCGGCTCGTTTGCCGTGTTTGCAACCGGTCGCGCTTACGATCAGATTAGAAACACCGTCTGCGACTCCGGCCTCAACGTGAAGATTTGCCCTACACATGCAGGCATTACCGTAGGAGAGGACGGCGCCACTCACCAGTCCCTTGAGGACATTGGCATGATGCGCGCCCTCCCTCAGATGCGCGTGCTTGTTCCTGCAGATTACAACGCTACCAAGGCAGCGCTCAGGCTTGCTGCCGAGGCTGATGGCCCCTTCTACGTGCGCATGGGTCGCCACAAGGTTGCCGACATCTATGACGAGTCCTTCAAGGGCGGTCTGCCTTTTGCAAACGTCCTGCGTGAGGGCACTGACGTTACCATTGCTGCCTGCGGTGTTGAGGTTGCTCAGGCACTTGCCGCAGCAGATTTGCTGGCAGAGGAGAAGATCTCTGCCGAGGTTATTGACGTGTTCTCCGTTAAGCCTTTGGACGAGGAAGTCATTTTGGCATCTGCCGAGAAGACCCGTCATGTGGTAACCGTTGAGGAGCACAACGTGGCAACAGGCCTTGGAGCTGCAGTTGCTGAGCTTCTGGCCGAGCAGCTGCCCACGCCAATGCGCTTTGCTGGTATGCGTACCTTTGGCACTTCTGCTCCTGGTGACGTGCTGCTTTCGCACTTTGGCCTGGACGCCGAGGGTATTGCCGCTCGCGTTAGGGAGTTCCTGCTCTCGTAGCCTTTGTCATATTTTGATGGTGCAAGCGATTAAAGACGGGATGAAATTTGAAAGGGAATTCTTTAGGAGAGACCATCTATTCTCTTCGTCATAGTAAGGGATTGACGCAGGAGCAGCTTGCAGAGGGTATTTGCTCCCCGGTTTCTCTTTCAAGAATTGAAAATGGCCGCCAGATGCCCTCCAAGGTAATTCTCGACGCATTGTTGAGCAGACTTGGGGCGAGTACCTATCAACTTTGTGACGTTTTTTATCAAAGTGATTGCCAACGTAGCTTTAATGAGATTACAAGACGAGCAAGTCTGCTTATAGAAGCAGGTAAAATCCAACAAGGCCTATCCTTGCTGGAGGGCTTGAGTGAAAATGATGCATCTCATGCATTGGAGCGGCAGTCAGTTTTACTTATACAGGCAGCCGCACAACTCAAGCAGAATAAGGATCCTGAAGATTCATACGTCAAGTTACGTGAGGCTTTGGAGCTTACAAAGCCTCATATTGACCTATCTGATTTTCGACATGAACTTTTATCTCCTATTGAAGCTGAAATAATCGGTTTGATGGTTGTGGCACTTCAGCAAAAGGAAGCTCGTATTGAGGCTATTCGAGTGGGAGAAGAACTTGCAAGAAACCTTTCCGATCAGCAATCAAGCAGCAATGACTTTACGATTGTCCGCATCAACCTTGAAGTTAATATATCTTCCTGCTTGGATCTTGAGGGAAGGTTTGAAGAAGCTGCTCAGCATGCGTATCTGGCAAGAGATTTGAGTATTGAAAGTCATGAACAGATACTTTTACCCGTGATTTTTTATTTGATTGGTCGATCTGAATTTCGGAACGGAAATATTGAGAAGGCACGCTCAATAATGCAGACGATTATTCCGTATATGGAACTAATCGGCCAACATGATAATGCGGAAATGGTGCGCGCTTTTGTTGAAGAGAATCTAAGCACTCAAAATTAAACCTAGGTGCTTAAAACCAAGTCTAAGCGCTCAGAGACAGTGAGCAAGTCAGCCTACATTTTTCATTACCAAAAGTTAAAATTTTTACATGCTATGCTTATTATTTTGATGCTTTGCATGGATACTTAACATTTGAGGTAATACAAGAATTGTCACGAGATGTTATGGATAGCCTCCTCTTCTTTCGAGATGATGTAATCATCAAAGAGAGGGGGAGGCGATACGTATGACCATCATTGTTATTGTAGTTAAGCACTAAAAGTGCGAGATAGATACCTCTTTTAGATTTATTAAAAGAGGTATCTATCATTTTATGATGGTCATTTAGATGATTTTTTGCGATTGGAGTGGAATGAAAAATATAAAGTATTTTTTAAAGAATGTCGGTAAACGAAACGCAATCATTTTTGTACTAGTACAAATTGTGAGTTCTTGCGTCGTTGCCGGTGTAGCTCTTTTACTGAGCTCACTTCTCAATACGGTTTCCGAAGTCATTATTTCAGGAGACATTGCTCGGTTACTTACATTTATAGGCTTGTGCTGTATATATGCTATAGCAACCGGTATCCTTCTTATACTACAGGGATATGTGCGCGCCCGCCTGGTTCGCGACACCGTAATTAAGATGAGAAATTCTGCCGTGAAGGCTTATTTGCGGAGAAAAGATGCTGTAAATATGAATGAAAACAGTGCTGAGTTTTTTTCTCTTTTAAGTCAGAATATGGATACTATTGAAAAAGATTGGCTTGGCGGACTGCTTGATGCATTTGCTTCGTGCTGCGAAATTACTATTGCAAGCCTCTTACTTTTGTATATAAATCCAATAGTGGCAGTTATTTCGATACTTGTTATGGCAATTCCAACAATCATTCCCGGAGTATTTACAAAACAACTTACTCATTGCCAAGAAGAGATCGTAAAAAATACGGTGTCGTATAACGGACAGATTCGTGATATATCGCTTGGATTTGATGTCATTAGGTCATTTCATAAAGAAAACAACTTTACAAATCGTCACTTACTGGTTGCGCAGCAGTTGGAAGGTAAGAAGGCACATTTATCTGAAGTTACATCTCTTATATCTGGGTTTGTTACAGCAATCTCAGTTTCATCTCAATTCATTATTATGGGTATAACGGGTATTTTCGCAGTGCAAGGATTTGTTTCTCTTGGTAGCGTTGTGGCTGTGACCCAGCTGTCCGGTCAGGTAATTGCGCCCGCTTCAACATTTGCTTCATTGCTTGGAAAAGTTAAAGCGGCCTATCCGGTTTTGAAGGCAGTTATATGCGACGATGAAGAAACTTCGTTTGACAATAAGGAACGGCACTATGATGTAGAGCATGAAATTGAGTTAAAAAATGTTACCTATAAGTATCCTGATTCAATTTCCGGAGTGTCTAAAATATCTGCGTGCTTTAAGGCTGGGAGGAAGTATGCGATTATCGGAAAAAGCGGTAGTGGAAAGAGCACGCTTTTAAAACTGATTTCAGGCCAGATAAAACCTCAGAGTGGAGATATTCTGATTGACAGTTCAAGATCCATTTCATGTGATCCGGCAATGATTCACCAAAATGTGTATTTGTTTGACGATACGCTAAAAAATAACATTACGCTGGGAAGTTCGTATTCGAGTGAGCAAATCGGTGAAGTTATTAAAAAGTCTGGTCTCTCAGAGGTAGTTGCGGCTCTTCCAAAAGGACTTGACACTCCAGTGGAAGAGAACGGAAAGCGCTTCTCCGGAGGTGAAAGACAGAGGATTGCTATTGCGCGAGCCTTGCTGTATGGAAAGAAGTTACTGCTTGTTGATGAAGCTACGTCTGCATTGGACACACGCATGGCTACTGAGGTCGAGAATAACCTGCTTGGTCTAAGCGGAGTTACCATGATTGAGGTAACTCATCATCTCAATGTTGCACAACAATCAAAGTACGATGCCGTATTTGAAATGACTCCAAGCGGGCTTGTAGAGATAAAACAATAGTAAGAGCTCAATACGTTGAGGAGTACAACGTGGCAACAGGCCGTGGAGCTGCAGTTGCCGAGCTTCTGGCCGAGCAGCTGCCCACGCCCATGCGCTTTGCTGGCATCCGTACCTTTGGTACCTCCGCTCCTGGCGACGTACTGCTTTCGCACTTTGGCCTGGACGCCGAGGGTATTGCTGCTCGCGTCAGGGAGTTTCTGCTCTCGTAGCCGCGCTCAGCTCGCTGCAACGGCAACGCTACAGGTCAGCGGCGCGTGCGGGCGCAACGACGGCAACGCTGCGGGTCAGCGCCGTGTGCGGGCGCAGGTTGCAAGTGATTTCTACCTGGTATCCATTTCGTGTGGATGCTGGGTTTCTTGTGCGGAAACGCTGCTAGTGGACGGGGTTCTCGCCAGGTGGGCGGTGCGAGCCCGGAGTGAGCCTGCTGCGCGCCTGATTTTCTCGCCATGTCTGAACGATTTGCCGGAAAAGTACATCATATCTGAGCTATTTGCCAGTTTTTCTCGCCATGTCTGAGTAAATTTACTCAGACATGATTCAGCTTTCAGGCTCAAAAATTCAGGGCTACATAGTCTATCTTTTACGCGCCTGATTTCTGCAAAGAATCTGTAAATTTTGCCTAAAAGTGTAAAAGAATCTGTGGATTTGCCTGATTTTGTTAAAGAATCTGTATTCAAAATACAGATTCTTTGCACTTTTCAGGCGCGCGATGGCGAGAAGAGCGCTTGGCGAGAAACCCATGCGCTCGCGTGGGACTTGTGGGGCTTCTCGGCATGAAAAAGGCCTGGTACCGTGTGGTACCAGGCCTTTGTTTGTTGCATGTTAGCTCGCTCTGTGAACCGAAGCTATGCTAGCTGGCTCTGTGAGCTGCGGCTACGCAGCCGAAGCCGGACTAGCCGAGGTGCTTGGTGATGGAAGCAGCTGCTACCTTACCAGCACCCATTGCAAGAATGACGGTTGCAGCACCGGTTACGATGTCGCCACCAGCCCAGATGCGAGGATCGGAAGTACGACCCTCTTCGTCGGCCTCAATGTAGCCCCACTTGTTGAGCTTGATGTCGCCGATCATCTTTGCGAATGGGTTAGCGTTAGTGCCGATTGCAGAAATTGCAACGTCGCAAGGAATGTCCTCGATAGCACCCTCGATAGGTACTGGACGACGACGTCCGTCAGCGTCAGGCTCGCCGAGCTCCATCTTCTGGACGCGAACTGCGCAAACAGCGCCGTCCTCGCCAGCGACAAACTCGAGAGGGGAGACAAGAGGAAGAACCTCAACGCCCTCAGCCTTTGCGTGGTGCAGCTCTGCACGACGAGCAGGCATCTCTTCCTCGGTACGACGGTAAGCAATGATTGCACGCTCAGCGCCAAGACGCTTAGCAGTACGGACAGCGTCCATAGCAACGTTGCCGCCACCAAAGACAACGACGTTCTTGCCGTGCTTGGTTGGGGTGTCGTACTCAGGGAACTTGTTAGCCTTCATGAGGTTAACGCGGGTGAGGTACTCGTTTGCAAAGAAGACGTTAGGCAGGTTCTCGCCAGGGATGTTGAGAAGCTTTGGAAGGCCTGCGCCTGTTGCAATGTAGATTGCGTCAAAGCCCTGCTCAAAGAGCTCGTCTGCATCGGTGATACGACCGACAACAGAGTTGTACTCAAACTTAACGCCCAGCTCCTGAAGGCCGTCAATCTCGCGCTTAACAACAGCCTTTGGAAGACGGAACTCAGGAATACCATAGACCAGAACGCCGCCGCCGGTGAAGAATGCCTCAAAGACGGTAACGTCAAAGCCGTTACGAGCAAGCTCGCCAGCGCAAGCAATACCGGAAGGACCGGAGCCTACAACTGCAACCTTCTTGCCGTTCTTTGGAGCGATTGCTGGCTTGGAAGCAAGCTCAGGCTGATCGCCAAGGAAGCGCTCGAGCTGACCAATAGCAACTGGTTCGCTGCGCTTACCCATGATGCAGACGCCCTCGCACTGGTTCTCCTGTGGGCAAACACGGCCACAAACAGCAGGAAGCATGGAGGACTCACGGATGATGTCAAGACCGCGACCAAACTCCTCTGCACGGATAGCCTCGATGAAGCGAGGAATGTTGATGTTTACAGGGCAACCCTGAACGCACAGTGGATTCTTACAATCCAGGCAGCGGTTTGCCTCTGCAATTGCCATCTCTTTAGTGAAACCCTTGTCGACAGGGCGGAAGTCTTGTGCGCGCTCTGCAGCTGGCTCTTCGTTGTCAGCTGTACGAGGTGCCTTGACGTTTGGAATGTAGCGACCGTTTACCTGTGGCATGCGCACCTCGTCTCCTCGTAAGCCTTGATGGACTGGCCTTCCTCGGTGAGGTAGGCTGCTTGACGTGCGCGAAGGTCGTTCCAGTCAACCTTGGTTGCGTCAAAGTCAGGACCGTCAACACAAGCAAACTTGGTCTCGCCGCCAACCTCAACACGGCAGCAACCGCACATACCAGTGCCGTCGACCATGATTGGGTTCAGGGAAGCGATGATAGGTGTGTCGTACTTCTCGGCAGTGAGAGTGGAGAACTTCATCATAGGAACTGGGCCAACGCAGAATACGCGGTCGACCTGCTTGTCCTGCAGAAGACGCTCGAGAGGTGCAGTTACAACGCCCTTCTCGCCAAGAGAACCGTCATCTGTGGTGATGTGGATGTGATCGTCGTCCAGAATGGAACGGAACTGATCCTCAAGCAGCAGCAGCTCTTTGGTACGAGCGCCCATGATTGCGTGGACCTCGCGGCCAGCTGCTACGAGCTGACGAGCAACAGGGAAAGCGATAGCCAGGCCAACGCCGCCGCCGATAACTGCCCATTTGCCCTCGCCCATCTCGGTAGGCTCACCCAGAGGACCAGTGACGTCCTGCAGGAAATCACCAACCTCGTAGGTAGAAAGCATCCTGGTGGTCTTGCCGATTACCATGAAGATAAACTCGACCCAACCCTCCTCAGGATTCCAATCCGCAAAGGTAAATGGAACGCGCTCGCCACACTCATTTGCGCGGACCATCAGGAACTGACCAGCATGTGCATGCTTGGCCATCTGTGGTGCCTCGATGCGGAACTTGAAGACCTTCTCGGAGAACTGAGTCTTTTCGAGGATCTTATACATTCAGCGGTACTCCTCTCCTAACACAACAAAACTGCGAGTGAGTTGACGCGCCGCACTACAGCGTGCCTTCTGGCGAGAAGACAGTGGCAGGTGACGCATGTATCTCACGCATACGAGGTCTGGGTAACCCCGTATTCGCAAACAACATACCTATTGTACTATTTGCGCATGATTCAAGGCATGAGTAATTCATGAATGAGCATAAATATTTCGTAGAATGTTTTGCCTGCTAGCTGCGGAGGAGCTGCTCCACCTGATCGGCGGCCGCCTGAGCGGTGACCAGGAAGTCTTCCAGGTTGTTTCCCTTGAGCTCGCGCAGAACGTAGTCTGCCACCGGCATCTTTCCGGGAGGGCGGCCGATGCCAAACTGCAGGCGCATAAAATCCCTGGTCTGGAGTTTGTCAGCGATGGAACGCAGGCCATTATGCGAGTTGAGTCCGCCGCCTTCCTTGAAGTTGAGTTGGCCCTCTGCGAGGTCAACCTCGTCGTGAATAACAAGGATTTGCGCAGGTTGTAGGTGGTGTGCACGAGCAAGTTTGGAGAGGGGACCGCCGCTGGTGTTCATGAAGTCCTGGGGTTTGGCCAGGAGTACACGGCGTTTCTCGCCAGATGCGGCGCCGGGAGCTGAGGCTTGAGCTGCGGGAAGGGTGATCTCCGCGACCTGGCAGCCCGCTTCGCTTTTCCAGTACGAAACGCCGTGGCGCTCGGCAAGGGCATCAACGACGGCAAAACCAGCATTGTGCCTGGTGCGCGCGTATTTCTCGCCAGGATTTCCCAGGCCCGCTACAAGCACAATTTTGTTACCGTGCATCGAATTTCCTTCCGTTTGAGATGTGTACGCTTATGATGGTAAGGGAAAACGACAGGTTCGACCAGCGTGAACTGAGTGTGCGACGGAAGCGCGATGGACTGCAGCAGAGTGCGACGGACGCGCGATGCGCAACGACCGACTGAGGTGCGGAGGCAAAATGAAGAAGATTCTGGTTACCGGATTTGAGCCTTTTGGTGGCGAGAAAATCAATCCAGCTTGGGAGGCTGTGAAGGCGCTGCCCGAGACTATTGGCGGTGCTCAGGTGATAAAACTGCACGTACCTGTTGAGTTTGGCGCTGGCGCTCAGAAGGTTATCGACGCGCTTGAAGCGGAGCGTCCCGAGATTGTGCTTTGCGTGGGCCAAGCGGGTGGAAGAAGCAAGATTACGTCCGAGTTTGTGGGCATCAACTGGGCTCACGCGCGCATTCCCGACAACGCGGGCAAGCAGCCGCTCTCGCAGCGCATCATCGACGGCGCTCCCGACGCGTATTTTGCGTCGCTGCCGGTAAACGCCATGGTGGCCGCCATGAACCAGGTGGAGATCCCCGCGGCAGTCTCGTACACTGCGGGAACGTACGTCTGCAACGACGTCATGTATCAGGTCCTTCATGCGCTGGCCACGCGATTCCCGGAGACTCGCGGCACGTTTCTGCACGTACCGTTCGCAACAGAGCAGGTTGTCAAGAAAAACGCTGCAGCTGCCGAGAAGGCTGACACTGGCGAGAAGGGCTTCGCTGCAGGCGAAAAGGCTGGCACTGGCGAGAAGACCCGCCAGGTTCCAAGCATGTCGCTGGAAATGATGACTCGCGGACTACGGGTTGCGCTGGAAGTGGCGCTTGCAAATGACGTTGATCTTGCGGATTCCGAAAGCGGAACGACCTGCTAGATTGCGTACCGCTTACAGTGCGCCTGCAAGTGCACGGGTTTCTCGCCAGACGCGCTTCTCGCCATCGCGAGCCTGAAAAGTGCAAAGAATCTGTATTTGAGGTACAGATTCTTTGACAAAATCAGGCAAATCCACAGATTCTTTTACACTTTTAGGCAAAAATTACAGATTCTTTGATGAAATCAGGCGCGTGAAAGATAGACTGTCTGGCCCTGAATTTTGAGCCTGAAAACTACACCATGTCTGAGCAAATTTACTCAGGCATGGCGATAAAAACCGGCAAATAGCTCAGACATGGTGCGCTTTTCCGGCAAATCGTTCAGACATGGCGAGAAAATCAGGCTCGCTCCAGGCGTGCGCTGATTGCGCGCCAGCTCACACCGCCCGCCTGGCGAGAAACCCCGTCCACTCCCAGCGTTTCCGCACAAGAAACCCGGTATCCACACGAAATGGATACCGGGTTGAAATCACTTGCGACCCGCGCTCGTGCTCGCGCCCGCGCGCA
Organism: uncultured Atopobium sp.; assembly: GCA_963548345.1. GTDB lineage: Bacteria > Actinomycetota > Coriobacteriia > Coriobacteriales > Atopobiaceae > Lancefieldella. The sequence goes on from CAUUUQ010000002.1 coordinate 19,141, forward strand.
ATTGACCTGCGGTATTGCTGCCGTCGCACGCGCAACTGACTTGCAATCTTACAGGTTGAAGTCGCCACCGAAGATGTCGGAGACAGGACGGTCGGTGTAGACGGCGTAGATTGCCTCGGCAATCTCGTTTGCAATGGTAATCGTCTTGATCTTGGAGCCTTCCTGGTTTGCTGCTGCACAAGGAATTGCGTCGGTAACTACGCACTCCTCGATAGGAGCGTTGTTGAGGCGCTCGATTGCAGGACCAGAGAAGACGCCGTGGGTAGCGCAGACGTAGATGTCGCCTGCACCCATTTCCTTCAGCTTAACAACGGATGCGCAGAGGGTACCTGCGGTATCAATCATGTCGTCGTTAACAATACAGGTCTTGCCCTTGATGTCGCCGATGATGCCCATAACAGCACTCTCATTGTGGCGAGGACGGCTCTTATGTGCAATAGCAAGGCCGCAGTCCAGGTAGTCGGAAAGCTTCTTAGCAGCCTTTGCGCGACCCATATCAGGGGAGACAACAACGGTATTCTCCCAGTCAAATGGCTTGCTCTTAAAGTAATCGCCCAGAAGGTAGAGAGCAGTCAGGTGAGAAACAGGAATGTCAAAGAAGCCCTGGATCTGGCCCTGGTGCAGGTCAAGGGTGATAACGCGGTCAACGCCAGCGTTCTCAAGCAAGTTTGCCATCAGACGAGCGGTAATAGGCTCGCGAGCAGCAGCTTTGCGGTCCTGACGAGCATATGCGTAGTGAGGGATAACTACGGTAAAGCTGTTAGCAGATGCGCGCTTTGCAGCGTCAGCAACAATCAGCGTTTCCATAACCAGGTCGTTGACGTTGACACCTGCCAAAGACTGAATGAAGAAGACCTCGTCGCCGCGGACAGACTCGTCAAAGCGAGCGTAGATTTCTCCGTTAGCAAACTTCTCGAGGAGAAGACCTTGTAGCTCTAGGTGAAGAATGTCTGCAACCTTACGAGCCAGTTCAGGGTTACCTGTACCGGTGTAGAGCTTGATGTTTCTAGCAACTAACAGTGGTTCACTCAGGTTCTCGAACATCTAGTCCTCTTTCTCAAGCTTTTGACGCCTCTGGGCGGCGTATCCCTCAACAATTTTCTGCTCAGAGCGCTCAAGTGCAAGCGCATCTGCTGGTACATCCTTTGTGATGCACGAACTTGCCCCCACAAGTGCGCCATCACCAATTGAGACGGGTGCCACCATCATGGTATCGGATCCAACAAAGACGTTGTTGCCAATGTGGGTCTTGAACTTGTGGTAACCGTCGTAATTGCACGTAATTGAACCTGCGCCAATGTTGACGCCGGAGCCCATGGTTGTATCACCAATGTAGGAGAGGTGAGGAACCTTGGAGCCCTCGCCAATAGTTGAATTTTTGATCTCAACGTGGGTACCTGCCTTGGCGTGAGGCATAAGGTGAGTGCCTGGGCGCAGGTACGCGCGAGGACCGCAGGTAGCAAAGTCGTCTACCTGTGCGTTGATAGCTACAGTTTCATCGATAACAGCGTCGTTGCCAACAAGCGTATCGGTCAGACGAGTGTTAGGGCCTACCACGCAATTCTCGCCAATTGAGGTCTTGCCGTAGAGCATAGTCTGCGGAAGAACCTCGGTGTCCATACCAAGCGTGACCTCGGGACCAATCCAAACGGAGGTTGGATCCAGCATGGTGACGCCCTGGCTCATCCATTGCTCGTTGATGCGCTCCTGCATGATGCGGGTGGCAACGGCAAGCTCGGAGCGGGAATTGACGCCCAGCGCCTCTTTGTAGTCGTCAACATGGACGGCAGCAACGGGCTCGCCCTGGCTGACGTAAAGGCCCACCATGTCGGTAATGTAGTACTCGCCCTGGACGTTGTCATTGCCGAGAAGATCGATGTTTGCGGTCAGTCTTCCGCCACAGAAGCAGTACACGCCAACGTTGCACTCACGCTCTTGCTCGCGCTGCTCTGGCGTAGCATCCTTGTGCTCAACAATGGCAGTTACCTGGCCGTTAGAAGAAATGACGCGACCATATCCGGTTGGGTCTGGTGGCGTCATCGTAAGTACCGTACATGCGTTGTGATGAGCTTTAGTTTCTGCAACAAGGTCCAGAATAGACTGTGCGCGCAACAGAGATGCGTCACCGTTGATAACAACAACGGGTCCCTTGAAGCCACCAAGAGCATCCTTTACAACCTTGACGGCGTGGCCGGTGCCAAGACGCTCGGTCTGGGCAACATACTCAAGGTTAGGGAAGCAAGAAAGTGCAGATTTAACCTCGTCAGCGTGGTTACCAACAACCACAATGATGCGGTCAGCGCCAGCAGTAATTGCAGCGTTGACACTCCACCAAACAAGGGGTTTATCTAGTAATTTGTGCACAATCTTAGGGTGGTGGGACTTCATGCGCGTTCCCTCGCCTGCAGCGAGGACAATCGCAGTAAGTGGCATACGTAAGCCTCCAAAGTACTTCGTATTACTCGATACGAGTGCGTCCCTACACAAAAGTTGCGTAAAAAATGGCTGGGGTAGTAGGATTCGAACCCACATTCCAGGCACCAAAAACCCGTGTCCTAACCGTTGGACGATACCCCAATGTAATCACTACGTTGGTTTTGTCCGCAACTCTATTAAGTGTATCAGCTTAGCGAGGCAAATGCTCCACAAATTGCATCAAGAACAAGAACTGCTAAAGTCTGTGCGTCTGCGGTAGTAAATGAGCCGTCTACGTTTGTTCCTTCTGGCAGCACAATCTTGATAGGGGAGCCCGTTGCATCAGCAGACTCAATAGCAGTGCGCAGTCTTGCCGGCAGCGTCTCATTCTCCTCCATAGAAACAGAGCCGATACCAACCTGTCCGCGAGCGGGCATACTTGGGGCATAAGCCGTAGTCAGAACCAAAATAGTGGCTGCATCAGTAGGAGAATCAGCGCGATCAATCATGGTCATGCCACTTGCCTCGGTAGTTGCCTTAGAAAGGTTATACACGCGGGCGGCCACGTTTCTAGAGATAGGATCTTCTCCCGTAATAGCAATGCAGGTGGTTTCAAGAACGTTAGCTGCGCGAGCAAAGCCCATAGGACCCTGTGGATGGGGGCCTTTTGCCTGCTTGCCGGACCAAACGTGGCGCAGACGCTCAATAGCATCGAGGGTATCCTGGAACGCCATACCATCGGCAAGCTCGCCGACGCTCTCCTGGAAAAGCTTAACGGCAGCCTCAGTATGAACACCGTAATGACCATCAACTTTTCCGCACGAGAAACCCAAGATGTTGAGACGCTCCTGCAGCTGACGCACGTCATTGCCGTGGAAGTTAGGAAGACGCAGGTAGAGGGTTCTATCTCCTAGCTCATAGCCCTCATCGACCATGATTGCCCAGGTAGAGGCATCTACTTCTTCTCCAAGAGAAAGGTCGTGGTCAAGCCTAAAGCGCGCAACTGCGCGAGCAGTTGACTTGCCAAACGTGTGGCTCTGGCGCTCATCGTCTTCGATGGTGTAGCCAAGCTTTACGAGGCGTTCCTGAATGTCTTCAACGGCAGCACCAGTGCTACCAGGAGTAATTGGATCCATAATTACCTTTCTCGGTTCACAAAGAAGTCTGCCATAGACAAAAGTGTGTCGCGAGCGTCTTCAGTAAGTATCACGTTTTCAAGCACGTGCTTTGCCTCTTCGACTAAGGCAAGAGCGTGTGTGCGGACAAATTTTATCGCATTAGCGCTTTCCATAAGCTCCACAGCGCGCTGAAGCTTCAAAGTATCGCTTGTATGCGCAGAAAGTATGGAGACAAGCTCCGCCTTCTCTGCAGAGCCAAGGTGCTCGAGCGCGTAAACCACCGCGAGCGTGCGCTTGCCCTCAGTGATGTCTGACCTAAAGTCTTTGCCTTGTACCTCGGCGTTTCCTACCAGATTGAGAAGATCGTCTTGCAGTTGGAAGGCAAGGCCTACCTTGAGACCATATTCTTTGAGCGCATCAAGAGTCTTCTGATCAGCACCGCCAATGAGCGCGCCCAGTACCAGGGGATATGCTGCTGAGTAGTAGGCGGTTTTGGAGAGCGCCATAAAAAGGTACTGCTCAGAGGTAACATCCCAGCGCTCGTTTTGAGCCCAGCCAAGGTCAAGCGCCTGGCCCTCAAGGGTGTGCTCCTGCATGGCGAGAAGGGCGTCGATAACGCGAACTTTAAGCTGGTCAGAGAGGTGGTCGGCCACGGTAACGCGTCTGACAACATTGACCAGGGCAGAATCACCAACGTTGATGGCAAGTCCAGTACCAAGTGTCTTGTAGAGGCACTTCTCGCCACGGCGCAGCTCTGATTTGTCTGCGATGTCGTCGTGGATAAGGGCTGCCGACTGGAAGTCCTCGATGGCGCAGGCCACAGGTAGAGCGGCTTCTGCTGAGCCGCCGACTGCTTCGGCGCCCAGGCAGCAGAGGACCGGTCGCACGCGCTTGCCGCCGCCCGCACTGAAGTGAGCGAGTGGCTGGTAGAGATAGGTGTTCAGGTCCGCACGGGTGCGCTCCGAGGACGTGGCTGCGGGCGCCGCTGCCGCGGGCGAGGCCGCCACTGCCGCGGCTGCGGGCGCCGCGAGCGCCGCGGGGAGTCCGCGCATGATCTCTGCCTCGACGGCAGGGAGCTTTTGTGTGAGGTAGTCGGTAAAGTTCACGGAAGTCCTAGCCGCGATAACCGTCTGGATTCATCGACTGCCACTTCCAGGAGTCGCGGCACATGTCAGCGAGGTTGTACTGAGCTTTCCAGCCAAGCATGTCGGCAGCTTTCTGGCAGTCAGCATAGTTGGTTGCAACGTCACCTGCGCGACGAGGCTCAATAACGTAAGGAATCTCTTTACCGCAAGCCTTTGAGAACGCCTTAATAACGTCAAGTACCGAGCTACCAGTGCCAGTGCCCAGGTTGAAGAGTTCAACTCCCGTGCGACCAGCCATCCATTTAAGTGCGGCAACGTGGCCAGAACCAAGGTCGCAGACGTGGATGTAGTCGCGAACACCCGTGCCATCTGGGGTGTTGTAGTCGTCGCCAAAGACGTGAACAGCTTCGCGCTTACCCACAGCAACTTGAGCCACATAAGGCACCAGGTTGTTTGGAATACCTGCAGGATCTTCTCCGATGAGGCCGGACTGGTGAGCACCAATAGGATTGAAGTATCTGAGCAGGACAACGTTCCACTCTGGGTCTGCAGTGTGAACGTCAGTAAGAATCTGCTCAATCATCCACTTGGTCCAACCGTAAGGGTTGGTTGCGTTCTTCTTGGGGCTTTGCTCGGTCAGAGGGAGGCTATCTGGGTCTCCGTAAACAGTGGCAGAGCTCGAGAAAATAATTGACTTGCAGCCATGGTTTCTCATGACATCAAGAAGGGTGAGGGTGTTGCCCAGGTTGTTCGTGTAGTACTCGATAGGCTTGGTAACGGACTCGCCGACAGCCTTGAAGCCGGCAAAATGGATGACAAAGTTAATGGCGTGCTCGTCAAAGATGTGGTTCAGAGCATCTTTGTCGTTGACGTCTGCCTCGTAGAACGAAAGGCGCTTGGCGTTTTCTTCTCCCACAATGGTTTTGATGCGGTCGACAACTTTTGCCGAAGCGTTGGAGAGATCGTCAACAATAACAGCCTCGTAGCCGGAATTGAGCAGCTCAACAACGGTATGGCTGCCAATAAAGCCCGCGCCGCCGGTAACAAGTACGCAGGAATTTTGTGGGATTAGAGCGTCAGACATATCAATCCTTTCGTGGACTTATATCGTCATAAGTATACGGCTTTTCTGCGAAACGTTGGGCGTTGCGAGCGCACGGGTTTCTCGCCAGGTGCTGCTGCGGGCGCGCGGGTTTCTCGGCAGGCGGGCCCTTCTGCCATTGCGCGCCTTTCTTGCCAGGTGCGCCTAAAAAGTGCAAAGATTCTGTATTTGAGGCACCGATTCTTTAACAAAATCAGGCAAATCCACAGATTCTTTTACATTCTTAGGCAGAAGTTACAGATTCTTTAAAGAAATCAGGCGCGTTCTAACGGGGTAGCTGTCTCCAAATTTGCGAGCCTGAAAACTGCATCATGTCTGAGTAAAACAGCTCAGACATGGTGAGAAAAACCGGCAAATAGCTCAGACTTGGCGCGCTTTTCAGGCAAATCGTTCAGACTTGGCGAGAAAATCAGGCTCGTATCAGGCGCACTCCCAGCTCGTCCCGGGTTCGTCCCAGTTCGTACCGCCCGCATGGCGAGAAACCCGTCCACTCCCAGCGTTTCCGCACAAGAAACCCGGTATCCACGCGAAATGGATACCGGGTTGAAATCGCTTTGCGACCCGAACGCGTCGCTGACCTGTGAGGTTGTCGCTCCCGCGCGGCGTTGCCGTGGCTGAGCTCGCGCCTTACTTGAAGTACTCGACGCCGCCCTCGATGAGAGGTTGGAACTGGTCGCCGACAGTGAGCTCGGGGATGTTCTTGTAGAGGCCTGCACCGGAGCGCTCCGTGTGGCCCATCTTGCCCAGGACGCGACCATCGGGGCTGGTAATGCCCTCGATAGCCAGGACGGAACCGTTAGGATTAACGGAGAAGTCCATGCTCGGAACACCTGTTGCGTCAACGTACTGCGTTGCGATCTGGCCATTAGCCTTCAGCGTCTCAAGCAACTCGTCGGAAGCAACAAAGCGACCTTCTCCGTGGCTGATGGCAATGGTGTGGATGTCGCCAAGAGCGCACTTGGAGAGCCATGGGGACATCGTGGAGGCAACGCTGGTACGGACAAGCTGGCTCTGGTGGCGGCCGATGGTGTTGAACGTCAGTGTTGGGCAGGTGTCGTCCATGGGTCGGATATCGCCGTAAGGAACAAGGCCCAGCTTGATGAGTGCCTGGAAGCCGTTGCAGATGCCCAGCATAAGGCCATCGCGCTGCTGCAGAAGCTCGCGGACAGCCTCGGTAACCTGAGGAGCGCGGAAGAGCGCGCAGATAAACTTAGCAGATCCGTCGGGCTCGTCTCCGCCGGAGAAACCGCCCGGAATCATGACAATCTGGCTCTTCTTGATGGACTCTGCCAGTGCATTTGCGGACTCAACAATGTCTTGAGGTGTCAGATTGTTAATAACCAGCGTGGTTGGGTCAGCGCCCGCACGCTCAAAGGCGCGCGCGACGTCGTATTCGCAGTTGTTACCAGGGAATACGGGGATGATGACGCGTGGACGAGCAGGTGCGATAAGGGCTGGACCAGCATAGGAGTGTCGTGTGGATGCACCGTCGAAGCTGATTTTCTCTACAGCCTCGTCAGAGCCTCCGCGGTAGGGGAAGACCTCCTCAAGCGGGCACTCCCATGCTTCCTGGAGCTCGGAGAGGTCGATCTTCTCGCCACATGCGCTTAAGACGTACTCGGACGTGGTGACGCCCAGAGGAGCCACGCACACGCCGTCGACGTCGTCAACGGATACGCCGTCTGCCAGCTCAACTATGAAGGCACCGTAAGTTGGCGAGAAGAGCGCGTCGGCAGAAATCTCTGGGACCAGCTCAACGCCCAGCTTGTTGCCCAGGCAGCTCTTGAAGAGAGCCTCGGCCACGCCGCCGTAACCTGGTGTGGTAATGGCAAGGGCGCTCTTGGACTGGACAAGAGTGCTGACCAGCTTGTATGCGGTGAGCAGGGACTCATTGTCGGGGAGAAGGCCACTCTCGTCGTAGGATGGAACAATAGAGATAAGCCTGTGACCTGCACCCTTGAACTCGTTGGAGACAATCTTGTCCACCTTGGTAAGGCCGGTGGCAAACGAAACCAGCGTTGGTGGAACATCTAGATCTTCAAAGGTACCGGACATGGAGTCCTTGCCGCCAACGGCTGCAAGACCAAGGTTGACCTGGGCCATCAGTGCGCCGAGAAGCGCTGAGGCTGGCTTGCCCCAACGGTTAGGATTCTGGCCAAGCTTCTCGAAGTACTCCTGGAAGGTGAGGTAGAGGTCCTGGTATTTAAAGCCGGTGGCAACTAGTTTGGAAACAGACTCAACAACAGAGAGGTATGCGCCGCGGAACTGGTCGGCCTCCATGAGGTAGGGGTTAAAGCCCCAGGCCATGCCCGAGACGGTGTTGGTTTGGCCCATAACCGGAAGCTTTGCCACCATAGAGAGGGCAGGGGTCAGTTGGCGAGCGCCGCCGAATGGCATAAGGACGGTACCTGCGCCAATAGTGGAGTCAAAACGCTCGGAGAGACCCTTGTTAGATGCAACGTTTAGATCGCGTACCAGCGAGTGGAGTTTCTCGCCAAGAGTTGTGCCTGCCCAGGTGCGCTGGTAGGCAAGAGGTTTGGCCAGGCGCACGGTAATTGATTTAGGAGCGCCGTTTGAGGCGAGAAATGCGCGGGTGATGTTGACAATCTTCTGACCGCGCCAGCGCATGACCAGGCGAGGATCCTCGGTGACGGTTGCCACAATGGTTGCCTCGAGGTTTTCCTCGCGGGCGTATGCGCAGAACTGCTCAACGTCCTTTGCCTCAAGAGCAACAGCCATACGCTCCTGAGACTCGGAGATTGCCAGCTCAGTGCCGTCAAGGCCGTCGTACTTCTTTGGAACGGCGTCCAGGTTGACGTCAAGGCCGTCGGCAAGCTCGCCAATGGCAACAGAAACACCGCCTGCGCCAAAGTCGTTGCAGCGCTTGATGAGCTTGCAGGCATCTTCACGACGGAAGAGGCGTTGGAGCTTACGCTCAACAGGGGCGTTGCCCTTCTGGACCTCGGCACCGTCGCGCTCAATGGAGCCAGCGTCGTGGGCCTTGGAAGAACCGGTTGCGCCGCCAATGCCATCACGACCAGTGCGACCGCCGAGAAGAACGATGATGTCGCCATCTTCTGGGCGCTCGCGGCGGACGTGGCTTTGAGGAGTTGCGCCTACAACAGCACCAATCTCCATGCGTTTTGCAACGTAACCTGGGTGGTAGAGCTCAGAAACCTGGCCCGTAGCAAGGCCAATCTGGTTGCCGTAGCTGGAATAACCTGCTGCTGCCGTGCGCACGATGGTGCGCTGAGGAAGCTTTCCAGGAAGTGTTTGGGAAACAGGAACGGTTGGGTCTGCAGCGCCCGTGACGCGCATTGCCTGGTAGACATAGCTGCGGCCAGAAAGAGGGTCGCGGATAGCGCCACCGATGCAGGTAGCTGCGCCGCCAAAGGGCTCAATCTCGGTTGGGTGGTTGTGAGTCTCGTTCTTGAAGAGGAAGAGCCAGTCTTCGTCTTTGCCGTCAACGTCTACCTTAACTTTTACGGTACAGGCGTTGATTTCTTCTGACTCATCAAGATTGGTGAGGACGCCCTTCTCGCGAAGGTACTTTGCACCAATAGTTGCCATGTCCCAAAGAGAGACGGCACGATCTTCTCGCCCAAGCTCTTTGCGCATGGAGAGGTACTTCTCAAACGCGGCCTTTACCAGGTCATCATCAATCTGCACGCCGGTAATTCCGGTATTAAAGGTGGTGTGGCGACAGTGATCTGACCAGTAGGTATCAATGACGCGAATCTCGGTGATGGTTGGATCGCGCTGCTCATCGGTGAAGTACTGCTGGCAGAAGGTGAGGTCAGCCAGGTCCATTGCAAGGCCGTGAGAAGCAATGAACTCCTTGAGGCCGTCCTGGTCAAGGGCGTTAAAGCCCTTAAGAACCTCTACGTCGGCAGGCTCTGGAATGGAAATCTTGAGGGTCTCGGGCAGCTCAAGGGAAGCCTCGCGAGCTTCAACGGGGTTGATCAGGTAATTCTTGATGGCAGCAACGTCTGCCTCTGTGAGGTTTCCGGTCAGCACATAAAGGCGAGCAGAGCGCACAAGTGGACGCTCGCCCTGGCTGATAAGCTGCACGCATTCAGCTGCAGAGTCTGCGCGCTGGTCAAACTGGCCAGGCAAAAACTCAACGGCAAATGTATGAACAGCCGCACCTTCAGAAGAAAATTCTGGAATGGTACGGCTGGCAAGATCGGACTGTGGTTCTGAGAAAACGGTGGGGATGCAGGACTCAAAGAGCTCCTCTGAAATTCCCTCAACATCGTAGCGGTTAAGCAGGTCAATGCGTTGTAACTCGGTAATACCAAGAAGGTCTTTCACTTCTTTGAGCAGGGCTTTTGCCTCGCCCTCGAAACCAGATTTTCTTTGGACGTAGACGCGCAGGACCATGGGGCCACCTTTCAATGCAAGCCTTGAACGCTTTTACTGGCTTTATTGTACGTTACTTAGGTGGACAAATTGACGCTTGTCGAGAAAAGAAAAACGGGTTGTAACAGAGCGTTAAAAATACAGATTTTTTAGTTAAAAGTTTTACGCCAGAACAAAGATAAGGGCGATAAAACAGACGGTTACGCCCAAGGCTATTGCCTCACGATTGCCAAAGGTTGGTTGATGCCAGCGAGTGCGAGAAGCCCCTGCTACATAGTGGCGAGCATCAAGTGCTTTGGAAAGGTTATTGGCGTGCCTGAGTGAGCTTGCCAGCAGCGCCACCACAATAGAGAAGGTAGCACGGAGTCTTTTGGGCAGCGAGCCTGAAGCAACGTCTCCTGCGCGTGCGATTTGAGCTTCGGAAATGGACACGGCATCGTCTGCGAGTGTTGGAATAAAGCGCAGCATAAGCGAGAAAATCATGGCAATTTCTTTGCCAGGAAGGCCAATCTTAGAAAGTGGCGAGCATGCTGTTTCAAAGGCGTTGCTCAAATCTGTTTGAGTTGTAGTAAGCAGGAGCAGCGCACCTATCAAAATTGCAGATAAAATACGTACAGGATAGAGAAAAGCGCTCCATGCTCCCACATCGGTGATGGTAAAGATTGACCAAGAAACAAGCACTGTTCCTTCTCGCGTTAGTAGCAGGTTAAAAAGCGAAAGGAAGATGAGCAGCCAGGCAAGTGGGATGATTGACACAAGCACTTGTTTGACGGGAATTTTTGCCAGAGCTAGTAGGCAAAGTGCACCTACTACCAGCAGCGCAAGCTGTGGTGCCGTGCGGATAAAAAACGTTGTGAGCATCAAAAGAAGCGCCGCCAGGCATTTAACGTTGGGATTAAGCCTGTGGATGGGCGAATCTGTGTGGTAGTACTGACCGACAGAAATCTTAAGCGCCATAGCGACCTCCTTGCGAGAGGTCGTTGGACTGTGCGGCGCTAGGAGCGGTCGCCATTACATCTACCAGAGTATCTACCAGCTCAGACAGGGTCAAAGGTTCTCCCAGGTTGATTCCCGTAGTGCGGGACAGACGCTGCGCCCATGCAAGCGCATGAGGAATACCCAGTCCAAGCTCCTGGAATTCTGCCTCTGAGAAATGAGTAAATGTTTGATAAGGCGTGCCAGAAAACACCAGGTCACCCTCATGGAGCACGATAATCTGGTCAGTTTCTGCCGCATCCTCCATCGAGTGCGTCAGCTCAATAACGGTGCAGCCATCTTCAAGAACGGCGTTGATAATTTTTCTGAGTTCAGAGCAATAGTAGGGATCAAGTCCGCTGGTAGGCTCATCGAGGACAAGCACCTTTGGCTGCATAGCAATAACGCCCGCAAGTGCGCAAAGTCTTTGCTGACCACCAGAAAGTTCAAAAGGGGATGCATCTGCCTTGTGGGAAAGTCCGACAAGTTCCAGAGCAGCATCTACAGCGCTTGCTACATCGCAGGAAGAAAGACCCAGGTTAGTGGGGCCAAACGCTACGTCTTCGGCAACTGTTTGTGCAAAAAGCTGGCGCTCTGGTCGCTGCATGACGTAACCAACAATACCGTGAAGTTTTCTGCGGTTTTGCTTCTGTCGAGTATCCAGTCCAGCCACGCAGAGGATTCCGGAATCAGGCGTATCAAGTGCGCAAATCAAGCGCGCCAGGGTAGATTTGCCAGACCCGGTTGAGCCAATAACGGCAACATGCGAGCCTTTTTGCACGTCAACCGAGATGTTTTTGAGCACAGGTTTCTGGTACGAGAACGTCACATCGCACACGGAAACCGCCGCTGACTCGAATACGCTGTCGGCTGTCGCCGCGAAGCTACGACCCGCGACCATCGCGTCGCAGCTCCTAGCCGCGTCCGCACTCCTCGCGCCCTGCAACCCCGTGGCGAGAAGCCCCGTCAGCTCGCTGAGCACGCGCTTAGCCGAAGGTGATTTGCACACGACAACTCCGCGGTTGTTGAGCGCGTGAGCAACCTGATAGGCAAACGGCTCCTCAAGATGCAGGCATTCAACCAGTTCGTGCTGCTCAAAGAGCGCTTCAGGCGTTCCTTCAAATGCAACGCGACCGTCGTCCAAGGCAATCACGTGGTCAGCGGAAACCACTTCGTCCATGAAATGTGTTACGTGAACAATAGTCTTTCCAGCTGCACGGAGTTTCTCGACAAGACCCATAACGTTATTTCTATGCACAACGTCAAGAGCTGCGGAAGGTTCATCAAGAATGAGGATTTGCGGCTTCATGACCAGCGCGCCTGAGATTGCCACGCGCTGCTGCTGCCCGCCCGAAAGCATCTGCGGATTTTCTGACGCAAACTCGGTGAGAGTACCAAGTTCAATCTGCTGTTCTACCAGCGGTGTTATCTGATCACTGGGTACCTGAAGGTTCTCCAGACCAAAGGCAATGTCGTCCGCGACTACGCTGCAGATAATCTGATCCTCAGGATTTTGGAAGACTAGGCCCAGCTGCGGACGAATGGTTTTGTACGCCTCAAAGTCAACCTGACCATCGTTGACAACGGTGGTTCCCAAAAAGGTAACGGTGCCCTCGTCAGGCGCGGTAAGGCCAGAGAGAATTGAGGCCACCGTGGACTTGCCCGATCCGTTCGCGCCAACAATACAGGTACGTTTACCTGCAGGAATAGAGAACGAGACGTGGTCGAGGGCGACCACGTCTTTTGCGTGCACAAAGGTCACGTCTAAAAGCGTTGCAGCTACAGGCAGGTCCTGAGCTTGTGCGGTGCTTTCAGACGTGTGCGTATCTGGGGAGTTGTCCAGCAGACTACTCACCGTCTTTGATACTCTCAAAGAGTGAGGTAGCCGAGCGCATGATAACTATAAAGATGATGCTGTTGATAGCAACCTTTACCACGTTGAAGGGGAGAAGGGCGGGGACAATCAGTCCGCTTACCGCCTCTACGCTCATGCCGGTGTAGATTGGGGTAACTACGAGGTTGCCCAGAATGCATGCGACAACGCTGACAACACTGCCCACAATCAGGGCAAGTACAAGCTGCTTAATCTTCTCGGAACGGTTATACACAATCAGCGAAACAGGCAAAACGTAGGTAAGCGTTGCCAGGATTGCCATGATGGTGCCGTAAATTCCGGACTCCGTGGTGAGGTGCAGAAGGTAGGGAAGCACCGAGACGATCGCGCCTGCAGCAGGGCCAAAAGCTACGCCTGCGAGCAGGGCAAAGACGCCCGATGGATCGTACTTCAAAAACGTCACACCTGGAATCAGGGGGAACTGAAGCACCATGGTGCTGATTGCAGCAGCTGCACAAAGCATGGCGAGAATAGCGATTCTCTTGGTAGACCAGCCGTTAGAAGATGCGGTTGTTGCGTGGGTTGAGTGGGATGAAGCCATAAAAGTCTCCGTTTCTGACATCCGGACTGTACCGTTGGTCCTGGACTTTAACCAGGTTAACCGCATTTTGCGGGTCGCGGACTTGATGGCTTATAGAGCTGGGTTGTTACAAACCCTGAAGCTCGGCCACCTTACCACCAGTAGGTAATTGCAACCATTTCTGAAACATATCGATACGTACTATAGCAGAGTTAACAGCTGATAACACGTAAAACAGGATGGACATTTCTTTGACAGAATTGCAAAAGAAACCGTTTTCTGATCCTAGTACCGTGATTTTCTTGCACCAAAACCGTGATTTTCTCGTCCTGATGCCGTGATTTTCTCGCCTCAACGCCACGTTTTTCTCGCTTGCGATAAACTATAAAAAGTAACTTACTAAGGAGCGTGTTACATGTCTGAAAGTGGCTATGACTTACAAAGCCTGGCCGGAAAGCTTTGCTCGATTGTTGGAGAAGAGAACGTCCTGGTAGACGAGCCAATGAGCGAGCACACCACCTTTAAAGTGGGTGGACCTGCGGATCTCTATGTCATCCCTGATGATCCCGATGAGGTTAAAGAGATTCTCCTTGCGGTAAAAGACGCAGAAGCTCCTTATTTTATTCTTGGTTACGGCTCTGACCTGCTTGTTTCCGACGCAGGATATCGCGGCGTCATCATCGCCGTTGCCGACGGTCTGACCGGCGTAAGCATCGACGACACCGAGATGACCTGCCAGGCCGGCGTTGGCCTTAAAGAGGCGTCAGAGATGGCCTGTGAGCTGGACCTTTCTGGACTCGAGTTTGCGTGCGGCATCCCAGGTTCTGTGGGTGGCGCATGTTTCATGAACGCAGGCGCTTACGACGGCTGCATCGCTGACGTGCTCAAATCCGTCCGCGTTCTTCTCGCCGATGGCACCTTTGCTACGCTGGACGCTTCCGAGCTTGACCTGGGATATCGACACAGCAGAATCGCTGATGAGGGCATGATTGTGCTTTCTGCCACGTTCAATCTTCATCGTGCGGATGGCGAGAAGATCCGCGAAAAGATGGAAGAGTTTACGCGCGCTCGCGAGGAGAAGCAGCCACTTGATTTGCCTTCCGCCGGTTCAACCTTTAAGCGTCCCGAGGGTCATTTTGTAGGCAAGCTTGTTACCGACGCTGGTCTTAAGGGCTATCGCTTTGGTGGCGCTGGTGTTTCCGATAAGCATGCTGGTTTTGTGGTCAACTACGACAACGCTACTGCCGCCGAGGTTCATGCAGTTATCGAGCATGTTCAGGCAGAGGTTAAGCGCCAGTTTGATGTTGAGCTTCACCCCGAGGTAAGGTTCCTCGGAGAGTAACGAGCCGCACACGTAAGCCTCGTAGCTAAGTTATCCCAACTTCGGGATGAATGGCGGCAGTCCGTTGTCGTCGGCCGAGATGTTGCTACTGACAAACCTCCTGGTATCTGCGTCAAAAGCTAGTTCCGCGTTTGAAACAAGAGGGCGCAGATATGCGAGGGCCTTCTCGGTAACCCAAAGACCGTCTTCAGAGATCATTTCCGCAGGCACAGACTTCACGCGGTTAGCAATTTCCGAGATAGGAATGCACTGGATCTCAGCCTGGTACGGCACATCGCTGAGCCTTTGCAGACCAATCATGCAGCCCGTTTTGTGAGCAAGGAGCGCGTCAACTCCAGCTTTTCCCAGCTCAAATGCCTCAGTCAGATCAGTTTTGCTGGACGAGTGCATGGCACAGCGCTGCAGCGAATTGAGGTTGATACCTCTAATCTTGGCATCGAAATGCTTCTGGAAGAGTTCAGCCAGATAAAGGGCGTTGCCGGACTGATCAGCCAGGTGTCCAAAAGCGTCCATCTTCATGTGGCTCTTGTCCAAAAGCGTTGAACCATCAGGCCTTCTCACACCTTCGCTGATGACAATCACTACGCTGTTCTTGCGCTCAAACAGTTCCGCTGTCTTGCGCAGAAGCCGCTCTTCATCGTACGCGACCTCGGGAAGCAGGATAAAGTCTGGAGCTTCCTCGTTTTTCTCGCGAGCAAGCGCCGAAGCCGCGCCGAGCCAACCAGCATCGCGGCCCATGGTCTCGACGATAGTGATGTTTGGCTTGCCGTAAACCTCGGAGTCGCGGGCCAGCTCGCGGACAATGGTAGCGATGTACCGCGCTGAGCTGCCAAAACCCGGCGCGTGATCGGTACCCTCGAGGTCGTTGTCGATGGTTTTGGGGATGCCGATGACGGAAACGTCGTTGTTGTGCTGGGCAAAGTATGCCGCGAGCTTATTGACGGTGTCCATAGAATCGTTGCCGCCAATGTAGAGAACGCCGTCGATTCCAAGGGAAGTCAGGCGGCATTCAATGTCCTGGTAGATGGGCGTTTCTTCGGTGACTTCTGGAAGTTTGTATCGACAGCTTCCCAGAAAGCTCGAAGGCGTTTTGACGAGAAGTTCCACGGTGTGTTTTGGCTGGTCAGCGTCGTGGTGCTGCTGGGTTACGTCGCACTGATCAACGACGTGCTGGTCAACGTCGTGGTGGACAGCGTCGTGCTTCTCGTCCGCAGCGCGTTTATGTCGGTTTTCCTGCGGAAAGAACAAGTTGGCCAGGTTGGTATAGCGACCATTAAGAAAGCCTTCAATTCCATTTTGCATGCCGTAAATTTCGACGCCTTCTTCGTGCGCACGCGTGATAATTCCTGCAAGGGAAGAATTGATTGCTACTGTTGGACCGCCCGATTGACCGATAAGTATTTTCCTAATCTTACGCATGTAACTCCCTGTGATTCTTTGATGGATAAGACAGAGGACGTTTGCGTTTGTATGTCGCAATCGTCTCCAAGATTGCAAGTTGCGCAAAAAGACATACGTTAAAAACTATACAAAGGAGGAATTACAGGCGTTTTAACTGGACTTTTATGAGTACGTAGCCATACCGCTCACAAAAAATTTAGGCGGGCGAGCGGTAAAAAATTGCTATTTAAAGTGGCAAGTTATTACATTTTTGATGCGTAGTACGCATGACTCGCATGCGGTGCTCGTTGCGCACGTTGTGGCACTGATGTGACGCTACAGCTGTGTTATGACAACTCCGCAAGAAAACGAGGGAGTCCGTCGGCGGCAATCGGCTTCTCCATGCCCGCGACAAGAGGACGAAGGTATGTCAGAGCAGCGTCGGTAACGTTGAAGCCGTCCTTGGAAATCATTTCTCGAGGTACAAGCTTTACCTTGTTTGCAACATCGGCAACAGGAGTGGTGCGAATCTCTGCGGTATATGGGACATCCGAAATTCGGTGAACGCCAACCATAACGCCCGTTTTACCTTGGAGCGCCGCTTCAACTCCTGCGGCACCGAGCGCCTCTGCCTCGTCTAAGTCAACTTTACTAGCAGCGTGCGAGGCACAGCGCTGCAGCGTATTGAGCTCAATGCCGCGAGACTTTACGCCCAGCTGATCCTTGGCCAGCTGCGACAAGTAAGCTGCTGTTCCAGACTGCGCTGCAAGGTGACCAAACGTGTCAATTGCAACAGACTTTGCATCAAAAAGGAAACTACCATCTGCATGATGGACACCCTCGCTGACGACTACAATCACGTTGTTTTTCTCGCGAAGTTGCTGTTCAATGGCGGAAAGTAGTGCATGCTCATCAAGAGGAATCTCTGGCAGGAGCAAAAAATCCGGAGCAGTTCCGCAAATATCTTGCGCGAGCGCACCGGCTGCCGTGAGCCAGCCAGCGTCACGACCCATGGCCTCGATAAACGTTACATTTTTGCTGTTGTAGACGCCGCCGTCGCGGGTGAGCTCGGCGGTTACGGATGCGACGAATCGCGCCGCACTACCAAAACCGGGGGTGTGATCAGTACCTTCGAGGTCGTTGTCGATGGTTTTTGGCACGCCGACAACACGAACGGAGCTTTTTACCTGGGCAAAGTAGTGAGACAGCTTGTCTGTGGTGTCCATGGAATCGTTGCCGCCGATATAAAGTACAGCGTCCACCTGGTATTTCTTGAGCTGCGCATCAATCTGCTGGTAGATAGGGGAGGTTGCCGTGGACTCTGAGCTGGCAGCAAGCTCCGGCAGCTTAAAGCGGCAGCTACCCAACCAGCTTGAAGGCGTTTTTCTTAGGAGCTGAAGGTTCTTCTCGCCAGGATTTGTGGTAGCTTGTTCGGACGCTTCCGGTTCAGATGCCGTGAGTTCAAGCACCTCCGTCAGGTCAACAACCTTGCCCTCAAGAAACCCTTGGATTCCGTTGCGCATCCCGAGCACGCGAAGACCCTGGGCGTGAGCTGCGCGAACAACGCCCGCAAGCGACGCATTGATTGCCGCGGTTGGTCCGCCCGACTGTCCGACCAGGATTGTGCGAATTGCGTGCTCTGATGTGGTGTTCATGGGCGCCTCGGATTCTCGAGAGTTGACGTATCCAGTATACCCGCGGTCGAAGGTTGCGATGTTAGTGAGACGCCTTGAGAATAAAGCGTTTTTCCTCAATAAATCGCAAGAGCTGCGGTGCTGTTATATCGGCTGATAGGGGGTTGGCAAGAATCTGCAGATAAAGTGGAGCTTGATGGATCGGATGCGTTGTGAAATGGCTTAGACAATGTGATTTGAACTCATCTGTGTTTGTTCAATTCATATTTATGCATAAGTGCTGTATTATATACATAATTATGAATGAAGATATATCAAAGATTTAATTACCCTAAATTTCAGGGTTAAGCAAACACACCTAAGTCAGATAATCTGCAAAATCAAAGGTGAAAAACACATCTAATGAAGATATTCTGCATGAGATGAGCGTTTTAGGCGGAATGTATAGGCATTTTTAGCAGATTATCTGACTTAGGTGTGTTCGAGCGTTCCAAACTAGGCGCGGATGCACCTTCGGAACCCATGCGCCCGCTAGTAACGCTGCACGTGGCGAGAAACCCGCAGGTCTCGCAGCCGTTCCCTGTCCCATGTCGCGCACGCACCCGACGCTCGCCGCCCGCGCACAAAAAAAGCCGCACCTCAAATGAGATGCGGCTTCGTAGTTCCTAGCGTGCAACCTGCGGGTTTAGCGAAGGTTGTAGAAAGCATCCATGCCCAGGTACTCAGCGCCGTCAGCGAGGTCATCCTCGATGCGGAGAAGCTGGTTGTATTTAGCAACGCGCTCGGTACGAGCAGGTGCACCAGTCTTAATCTGACCAGCGTTGGTTGCAACAACAAGGTCAGCAATAGTGGTGTCCTCGGTCTCGCCGGAACGGTGGGAGACAACTGCGGTGTAACCTGCGCGCTTAGCCATCTCGATAGCCTCGAGGGACTCGGTCAGGGTACCAATCTGGTTGACCTTGATGAGGATGGAGTTACCAGCGTGAACCTCAATGCCCTTCTTCAGGCGCTGAGTGTTGGTAACAAAGAGGTCGTCGCCGACGAGCTGGATCTTCTTGCCCAGACGCTGGGTAAGGATCTTCCAACCGTCCCAGTCCTCCTCTGCAAGGCCGTCCTCGATGGAGACGATTGGGAACTTCTCAACCATTTCCTCGTAGTAAGCAACCATTTCCTCGGAGGTAAGGGAGCGACCCTCGCCCTTGAGGTCATACTTGCCGGTCTCCTTGTTATAGAACTCAGAAGAAGCTGGGTCCATAGCAAAGCGGAAGTCCTTGCCAAGCTCAAAGCCAGCAGCCTGAACAGCCTCGGAGAGAAGCTCAAGTGGCTCCTCGTTGGACTTAAGGTCTGGAGCAAAGCCGCCCTCGTCACCAACACCGGTGTTGAGGCCCTGGGACTTCAGAGTGTCCTTGAGGGTGTGGTAAACCTGTGCGCACCAACGAAGAGCGGTGGTGAAGTCAGGAGCACCAACAGGCATAATCATGAACTCCTGGAAGTCAACGTTGTTGTCAGCGTGGACGCCACCGTTGAGGACGTTCATCATAGGAACAGGAAGAGTGTGAGCGTTTGCGCCACCGAGGTAAGCGTAAAGTGGAAGCTCAGCAGAAGCAGCTGCAGCGTGAGCAACAGCAAGAGAAACGCCGAGAATAGCGTTTGCGCCGAGGCGACCCTTGTTTGGAGTGCCGTCAAGCTTGATCATAGCGAGGTCAAGGCCGCGCTGATCCTCTGCGTCCCAACCAATAACGAGGTCGCGGATCTCAGTGTTGACGTGCTCGACTGCCTTCAGAACGCCCTTGCCCAGGTAACGGCTCTTGTCGCCGTCGCGAAGCTCTACAGCCTCGAACTCACCGGTAGAAGCGCCGGAAGGAACGATTGCACGACCAAAGGAGCCGTCGTCAAGAACAACCTCAACCTCAACGGTTGGATTGCCACGGGAATCGAGGACCTCACGTGCGTGAACATCAAAAATCTGGCTCATAGCTCACCTTTCTTTAGGTTTAACATTTTGCTGATTGCACAGACATAACTAGTATACCCATTCTGTTATGAGGTGTGTATTGTAATTACACATAGTATTAGGCTCGGGAGAGATAGTATTTGACCAGGCAGACACACCGTCCACCTGGCCAATTAGAAAATACCTGCAGAATCGTTTGGCAAATATATAAATTATTTCTGTGGATAAACAACAACCAGCAGCATCTTGAACTCTTCTGGAGCCTGAAGTGCATGTGGATGGCCAAGTGGCATCACAATGGACTGGCCAGCTTCAAGGCTGTAGACGTCGTCATCGATGGTAATGTTTGCGCGACCCTCAAGAATGGTGACAAATGCGTCGCCACCTGCGCGATGGCTTGCAATCTCTTCGCCCGCGCCAAAACCAAAGAGAGTGACGCTGACGGCATCGTTTTGCGCAAGGGTCTTGCTGATGACCTGGCCAGGAAGGCATGCAACCTGGTCTTTAAGGGTTACTACAGTCTTTGCGTCGATGTTCTTCATGACACCAGGAATCAATTCTTCGGACATACTAACCTCCAACGGTAAATGTTATCGATGACTAGCATTTACCCGAATCATCTGTTTTCAATCAGTAAATTTCAAAAAAATCGCAGGTAGAAATTGCTTTTTTTAAAGCAATTTGCTGAGCAGCGAAGTCATCTTTCCCTGAGAGACCACAATCACGTGATGCATCGCGCGCGACAGCGCGGTATAGAGCCTACGGCGAGAAATTCCGTCTGCTTTATACACTTCCTCTTGTGCATCGGCAACGATGACCTGATCAAACTCAAGGCCCTTTGCTAGTGCAAGGTCGAGAAGAATAACGCCCTTCGCGGGGAGGGAATCATGGTTGGTGAGCACCTTGACCGCAGACCCCTCCAGCTGCTTGGCAAGCCAGCGAACACGAGACTTCTCGGTACACACAATGGCGGTCAGTCCGTCAAACTCTTGTGCCTGCTCAACAAGGGACTTCATCGTCTGCAGGTACTCGCCGCGCTCAGCATCTTTGTCGTCGGCTACCACCTCAAAGAACTCAGGCTTTTTGCCGCCGCGTTGAACGGAGCTTGTCTGGCCACGCTCTTCTTCGCTTAAAAGCGAGGTAAAGAGCGCGGTGATCTCGGGAGAAGAACGATAGCTGGTCAGAAGCTTGCAGGTAGAAACTGCGTCCTCGCCATGTGTTGCGGTAAAGATTTTCTCAATCTGCTCAAATGTTGCGGTATCTTCCCAAATTGCCTGGTTAGAGTCACCCAAAAGCAGGAAGTGCGCGCGCGAGAAGTACTTTCCAAGTACCATAAGCTGCGTCTCGGTATAGTCTTGCACCTCGTCGATCATGACAAACTTGACGTTCTTCTCGCCAGCTCCTGTGATAAGAAGTCGCAGGTAAACACACTCGGCGCCACTGAGCGCGGAGGTGCTGAGCATGCGCATGCCAATGCGGTCGATGCGGAGCCAGGAAGCGGATTCGATGACCTCGTGGGCGGAGGCATAGCGCCAGTTGAGGAACTCGCGGGTGCGCGCCAGAACTTCTTCCTCGTCGGAAGGGCTAATGGTGCGGCCAAAGACCTCAAGCTGCTGTTCAACGTCAAGAGAGAGCATCTCTTCCTGGATTTCGTCGTTGTGAGCCATCTGGCCAAGCCTGCGCTCCAAGCGGGTGTGGAGCTCGTCTTTGGCAAGTGCAATGAGGCGCGGACCCACAGGGAATTGCGAGAACTTTGCTACAGAACTTGCCACTTGAGCTGGCTTGATAAGGGTGGTTCCTTCAACAGAAATGGCCTTGAAGTCGTCTTCGTAGAGCTCAAGCGAGGCAAGTTGTTCCTCAAGCTTCTTCAGAGAATCGGGGTTGTTGTGGGCGCCCGAAGCGTGGTCGGCCAGACCCAAAGCCTTGAGGAAAGAATCCCAGGTAAATACCTGTGGATTGTGCTCGCCCATGCTAGGCAAAACGGTATTGATGTAACGAGAAAACATCTCGTTGGGAGTAAATAGATACACCTGATCTGCGGTGAGCGTAGTGCGCTGCTGGTACAGAAGGTACGCGATGCGCTGCAGCAAAACGGACGTCTTACCTGAGCCTGCAATACCGTTAACCAGCAGAACTGGGACGTCCTCGTGCCTGACCACAACGTTTTGTTCGCGTTGGATAGTTGCGGTGATGGCCTGCAGCTTCTCGGTGTGCTGACGCTTTAGTGCAGCAAGCAGCAGAGAGTCTTCAATGGCAACCGTTGTGTCAAAGTAGAGGTTCAGCTTGTCGCGCGTGATGTCAAACTGTCGGCGAAGTTCCAGCTCAACCGTTCTTTTCTTGCCGTCTACCTGGTACGACGTAGTGCCCATCTCTTGGTTGTAATACGTCTCGGCAACGGGGCTGCGCCAGTCAACAATGAGCGGCGTGCGGTCTTTGTCGGTGATGCCCGCCGCACCAATGTATACATCGCGAGAAGGACGTCCAGGTCGCATCTTGAGCGTGACCTTGGCAAAGTAAGGCTGCCTCAAGAGAATTTCGACGCGACCGAGTTTCTCGACAGTGAAATCGTGGTACTGGTTGTACGTATCAATAACACTGTTGAGCGTCTCAATGGCTGCAAGAGTCTCGATGGTTTCGTCCGCGCCGCCAAAGTCTGGGCGGATTTCTTCACTCATCTGACGAAGGTCTCTAGCTGCATCTTTTTGCGTGGTGTTGAGCGTTGTGTCCAAGTCTTCACGAATCTCAACAAGTTTTTGATATACGTGAGAGAGGTGCTCTTGCTCTTGCTGGTGGATTGGATCCATGATGCTCCTAGATAGTTGCGTCTTCGATGCGGCGACGCAACTCGTCAATGCCAAGGCCGGTCTCGGATGAGGTAATAATGGTCTGTTCAGGGGTAATGTGGAATGCCTTGCGCAGGGCGGCCGCGGCTTGATTTTGCTTGCCACGCGCAATCTTGTCTGCCTTGGTAAACGCAACTACAAAGGGCAGCTCAGCCTCTTGGAGAAAGCTGATCATCTGCAGGTCAAGCTTTTGAGCTTCGTGCCTGATGTCAACAAGGCTAATGACCAGGTTAAAGCTGCGTTCTTGTTCAAAATAGCCGCCAATGAGGTCTGCCCAGCGCTGTTTTTCTTGGCGAGAAACTCGTGCAAATCCGTATCCAGGCAAGTCTACAAATTTGACGCCATCAACGTCAAAGAAGTTGATATTTGCAGTTTTACCTGGGACGCTTGAAACTCGTGCGAGCTGTTTTCGTCCAATAAGTTTATTTAAGAGGGAAGACTTACCCACGTTTGAGCGGCCCACAAAAGCCACCTCTGGAGTCTCTGGAGAAGGAAGTTGTGAGATTGCTCCGTATGATGCCTCATATTGTGCGGTTTCATACTTAAGACCCATGATGCCTCCCATTGCACTTCAAAAACGTAAGGTATTATTTTAGCGCAAACTGGGAGGCAGCTAACAATCCATTCATCCGTAGTGGAAGGGGTGGCACAATCTGTAGTGAAAGTAGCTAAATCTGTAGTGGGAGTGATGAAACCTGTAGCTGGAGCGCTAAGAGTTGCTACAGAGACACTCGAATTCGTTTTTCTACAGGCAAACGAGAAACAAGCAAATCAAACGTCGTATCAGTAATCGGATTTCTATAGATTTCCTCTCCTGTAAGATTCACTACATAAGGCACATGAAAAACATACGAGGTGTGCGGTTTGATGGCAATTCGCGAAGTGGTTATATTTGGCTGGACAAGCGGCCAAAGGGAATTTTCATTTCCTAAATCGCAAATGTAATAGGTGTTGTTAGCTTGTGGAATTAAAACCGTGCCGAGAAAATCTATTCCACCTATGGGCTCAGTCTCTTCTCTATCATTTTTAATTTCTATAGTGACATCTATCACACTTGTTTGATTACCATGAGCATTGGGTTGTTGTGGTGTAATACCATGTTTTTCCAGGTAACCGTCATATGTGGTTAGGGCAATTTCAGTTATTCGTATTGAATATCCCTTTGTATTCTCAGAAGACGAATAATGAAAATTTCCGTCAAGAGGGACCCATTCTCCCATTTGATAAATCTCTTCGGGGATAGTTAGTGCATGGGTATTTACCCACCAAACTCTGTAGCCAAGAGCACAAACCAGTACAAAGCTTATGGCAATTGCGAATAATGGTAGTTTGCTTTTTAGTTTCATGATGCACGTCTTTGCACGTCGGTTTTCTCGACAATTTTACCGAGCTTCATTTTGTAAATTACATCGCAGACAACCTCTAAGAACTCAGCATCATGACTTGAGATGAGAAGTGTTGCGCCTCTATCTCTTTGTTCAACAATGAGTTCCGTGAGCATATGGACACCGTCTTCATCAAGAGCGTTTGTTGGCTCGTCAAGAATAATTAAATCTGGCTGCTCAAAAAACGCCATGGCAATTCCTAAGCGTTGCTTCATGCCAAGGGAGTACTTTCTAACAGGTCTTTTGTCTTTAGGATCAAGTCCCACTTTTTCAATTGCAGCATCAATATCTTGTTCAGACGCAATTTGTTTTATTGACGAGAGAATCTCTAGGTTCTTACGACCGCTATATGAGCTGAGAAGTGCCGGTTTTTCTAGGAGCAGACCAACACTTGGTGGGAAATCTATATCATCCCAGAGTTTTTTGTTTTCAATAGAAACGTATCCTTGGGTAGGTTTAATGAGACCACAGACCGCTCGCATAAGCATTGTTTTACCAGAGCCGTTTTGGCCTTCGAGACCAATTATCCCTCTCTTTTCCAGGGATAATGTGACATCCTTGAGAACAGTATCGTTTCCGATTTCCTTTGTTAGATGTTCAACTGAAATGTACGACATGTTTACTCACCGCCAAACTCTGCATTTTTAGTTCCGATGAGACCAAAAATGTTTAAGAAAATGATTCCAACAAGAAAATATAAAGTTGCATAGACAGGGCTATATCCTTCTGGATTAAAAGGAAGAAGTCTCGAAAAAGTCATTAATGTAGAGGGGAATGGAAGTTCAGGAAAAAACTCTCCTAAAACTAGTAGTGCTACGCTTAGTAATACAGCTAGTGAATTGTGAGTATAGAGTTTTATTACTTTGTAAATAGAGGAAAAGAACAAGAGACCAAGATAATAAATGCCGAGAAGAACTAATACTTCTGAGGCTGTGAGTGAAAATTCTGTACCAGTTTGAACGGTATGGAAAATGAAGATATCCACATTTAGCGTAGCAATATCAGGGCCATTACCTGTACAAATAAGTAAGATAACGTATGTCATTATATAGACGGCAATCAAAAAGAGAGAAGATGCGATTAAATTTATATAGCTATAAATCCAAAATCTAGTTTTCTTCTTAAATCTCATCATACGTTGAAGAGAAAAATGTTCATTTGTGTCTGAGCTAGAAATAATGATTATGAGAAGAAAAGAGATACAAAGCGCGGTCCACTCTACGTAGAGCGTGTGGGCTGAACCGTAGAATGTTGCGATAATCAAATCACCTAAAGAAAATGAATATCCTCCTTGTGTAATTAAGCTGAATTGTGCAAAAGAAGAAATAAACGCTGTACAAGATAACAACATCACAAAAAGCGCTGCTAGAAGATTTTTATGCATATCAAAAAGCTGAGTGAAGTTCCTTGAAATTTGATGTTTCATAGCAGATCACTCCTACAAGTCTTTTTGTAAGAAATGAAGATTGCTAGTAATAGCAAAACAAAACAGAAGCAGTAAAATCCAAGTTTTGTTGGAGCATATTCAGAACTTATTAATTGAAAGAAATTCAACTTAATGAATGCATTTTGCCCTACTTCTCTCAATTGAGCAGAGGAAAGGATTGCTGAAAATTGCGAGCCTAAGAATGCTAACAGGTGAAGTAGGAAATAAGAAATAAAAATTGCTTGGAATGTGGTCTTAGTTAAACTGGCAAAAAGACAAACAACGCAGGAAAACAGCCCTCCAATTATGAAGGCTAACACGGATAGGGTAATGACATAAGCAAGAGGAGAGCTATAAAAAAGTCCTGAGAACAGAGAGTTCATAGGGACTTCGGTATATATCTCATCGTAAATTTTTGGTGTGGATAACGGTAAAAAACAGATTACAGCTAAAAAATTTAGGACAAGAGGTAAGGTAGAGCAAATACCTCCAGAAACAAAGCTTACATATAGTTTTATCCTGATAACACTAGCTTTTCTAATTCTAAGACATTGCTGTTCCAGCACCCCTTCTTTTGAATCGCTGCTTAGAATCCAAGCAGTTGGAATGGTTGCTAAAAGCGGCCATAAGAGATAGTACAGTCCACTGTAAAAATCTCTGATTCGTGTTGGGATCCAAGCGGTATAAGCAGAAACGAGAGAGAGTAAACTGTTATAAGAAAGATGATTTCCCTGTTGAAGAGTTGCTTCCAAGGTATTTAATTCAATTTGTATTTCAATCCAAGCGGCAAGTAGTGCAATACAGATGCCAATTGCAACACATGCCCAAAATAATGGGTTATAGGTAAGCTGTCGCTTAAATTCAGACTTGAACAATGAATTCATAGCAAACACCTACTTATCACTTTTTAATGCAGACTGTATATCAACTAACTTTGCGTTTGAATAAATTCCTCCCATATCTGCCAGATGAATAGAAGTAATATCTCTTATCTCTTCTGGAGATAGTACAAAGGCAAGTTTGACGTCACATTCATCTCCTGCATTAATCCAAAAATATCCTTTTTCTTTTTCCACTTCCGAACTGCTAATTCGGGCATTTTCAGGTGTGATTTGGGACATGAAAATATCGTGTCCTTCGGCATTAATTGAGTAGCTAGAAAGTAATATAGAGTTCATCCCGTTTGGGGTGTGTTTTTGAACGGCGTCTATGTTTTTAAAATGAAGCGTATAGACTAGATACAAGCTATCTGCATTTTCTGGTGTAAATGAATTGTTAAGTGCTCCAGAGGTAAAACCTGCTTCGTCTATAGAATGATAAAGGGTTACGTCTGTTACCGTTACCTCAATTGTGCCAACCCATGGCAGATCAGCCCCAAAAGAAGTCTCAACTAGATTACCTTCTTCTTGATCAAGTCCAGTTAGTTGTACAACATCGCCAATTTTATAAGTTTCCGAGGCTTCGTTTTGCCTTTGTGCAACTTGCTGCGCAAAGAGTTCTTGCTGAGCCTGTTTTTGGGCAAGATTGTAAAAATAAAGCACGCCAGCAATGACGACACAAACAATCAATAAGGCCAAAGAACGAGCCCTTTGGGGAAGTTTATTTGTTTTTGAGTTTAAGTTTCTAGAATCATGAGAAAACATAATAAACCCCAGACGACCTCGATAAATCTACTACACGAGTCGGGACTCCATACGCCCTTCACTATATTATTTTCTCGGTCTTTAGCCTATTGCTGTAGAGGAGTAGTTGCCGACTCTCTTACCTTAATTCTATTCCTGTAGGCATCATTGTTACGTCTTTTACTGTGAACGGTATCTTTTTATCGGTTAATAAATAACATATTCAATGACCGTTATTTATTAAAAAGAATCGCAACAGCTTACTAGCTTTCAATTTAGTTAAAAAAGCATAAAGAACGCTTAAAACAACTTACTTCTTTATAGACCCCTTACACCCACGTAACTGCCTGGCAGCAGCGCTTAAGCGCGTCGATGTAGAGCTCACCAAAGGGCGAGAGGCTCTTCTCGTCGTGGGTAACGTAGCCAACTTCCATGTAATCATCAACAGCTAGAGGAATTGCAACAATGTTGGGGCCATTGAGCTCCTCGTTAATAAGACCGGTGCTGATGGTGTAACCGTTCAAGCCAATAATCAGGTTGAAGATAGTGGCGCGGTCTCGGACCATGATGTCCTTATCGCGATCAAGTGTTGCCAGAAGTTCCTCGGAGAAATAGAACGCATTGTGCTCACCCTGCTCGTACGAAAGGCGAGGGTAGGGGGCAAGATCGTTGAGTGTTACCGAGGAGCGCTTTGCCAGTGGGTTATCTTTTCCCACAAAAACGCTTGGCTTGCATTTAAACAATGGCGAGAAAACCAGGCCCTGGTCCTGCAGCGTTTTTCTAATAACGCGCTCGTTGAACGAGTTGAGGTAGAGAACGCCTACCTCACTTCTCAGTTTGGAGACGTCTTCAATAATCTCGTACGTTTGCGTTTCTCTGATACGGAAATCGTACTTTGAGCCGCCGTGCTCTTTAATCAGGTTGACAAAGGCCTCAACGGCAAAGGAATAGTGCTGGCAAGAAACACAAAAGCGTTGTTTAGAAGGGGCGGTGCCCAGATAGCGCTCTTCAATGAGGTCAGTCTGCATGACAACTTGCCTGGCATAACTCAAAAACTCCTCGCCATCAGCGGTAGGCTCAACACCCTTGCTGGTCCTGTTAAAAAGGGAGATTCCCAGCTCGGCTTCAAGCTCTTTAACTGCGCTACTTAAGGTAGGCTGCGAGATAAAGAGCTGTTTAGCTGCGGCGTTAATAGTGCCTGCCTTAGCAATAGCAAGAACGTATTTAAGTTGAGTCAGAGTCATAAGTCAGGTTTCTACGCAGAGGTTTTTCTCGCCTTATTTAACACCATACTGCTGGTAGTAGGCATCAATGGCGTTCTTCAAGGTGTCGTCAATAATAACTTTGCCATCAACCTCATTGTTGTAGAGGGCCTCGGTAACCTCGTCCATGGAGACAATGGCTGCAGTTGGCATGCCCCAACGTTCAGAGACTTCCTGGAGTGCTGCAACTTTTCCACCCTTGCCAACTTCCATGCGGTTGAGCGAGACAATCAGGCCAACTACCTCGATGTTTGCAATAGAAGTAATCAGAGGATAGGTCTCTTCAATAGACTTACCAGAAGTAGTGACATCTTCAACCATAACTACTCTCTGGCCGTCTTTGAGCTCTGCTCCTAAAAGCATACCCGCATCAGCGCCGTGATCTTTTGCTTCTTTTCTGTTGGAGCAGTACTGAACCTGTTTGCCATAGAGTTCATTGATGCCCATTGCAGTGATAACGGAAAGGGGAATGCCCTTGTAAGCAGGACCAAAAACTACGTCAAAATCCAGGCCAAAGTTGTCGTGAATAGCGCGAGCGTAATAAAGACCCAGCTTGTGGAGCTGCTCACCGGTGACATAGGCGCCAGCGTTCATGAAGAAAGGAGATTTGCGACCACTCTTGAGCGTGAAATCACCAAATTTAAGTACGTTGCTCTGGACCATAAACTCAATAAATTCGCGCTTGTAGTCTTCCATAGTTTCTCCTTTAGCAGGCCTTTTAACGCGGCGGCACTTGTCGGTATGTTCTACTGCACTAGTTTAGCCGAATTGCGGATAGGTGTTTTATGGCGCGGTGTTTTATGGCGTGCCGGCTTGGCTGTGTGAGATTAGCGTAAATACCGCCAGATATATAAAAGTGAGCGTTTGCCATGTGGTTATGCGGTATTCTAAATAGATATTTGTTCGTCTCGCAGGATAGACCTGCAGAGCGCAGGATTAGCCTGCAGAGTGAGTTACAAGGAGGGTATGCCCGTGGAGCGCATCACGATTTCTGCATTGTACGCAGATGCAGAGCAACTTGGTGGCCAAAAAGTTACCGTGGCCGGCTGGGTACGTTCAGTAAGGGATATGAAGAATTTTGGCTTCGTCACACTTAATGACGGTAGCTGCTTCAAAGACCTACAGGTTGTTATGAATCGTGAGAACCTTGGCAATTACGAGGAGGTTGCTTCCTGTGGCGTTGGCGCTGCTCTGATTATCGAGGGCGTCCTTGAGCTTACTCCTGATCGTCCACAGCCTATTGAGCTGCAGGCGCAGACCATTGTGATTGAGGGCCCATCCAGCCCTGACTATCCAATGCAGAAGAAGCGCCAGTCTCTTGAGTACCTTCGTACGCAGCAACACCTTCGTCCTCGCACTAACATGTTCCGTGCAGTCTTCCGCATCCGTTCTGTGGCTGCTTTTGCTATCCATCAGTTCTTCCAGGACCGTGGCTTCGTCTACGTGAACACGCCTATCATCACTGCATCCGATGCTGAGGGTGCAGGCGAGATGTTCCGCGTCACTACACTTGATTTGAACAACGTTCCACGTACCGAGAAGGGCGATGTTGACTACTCAAAGGACTTCTTTGGTCAATCTTCTCACCTCACCGTTTCTGGTCAGCTTCAGGCAGAGAACTTTGCTATGGCCTTTGGTGATGTGTACACCTTTGGTCCAACGTTCCGCGCAGAGAACTCCAACACACGCCGCCACGCTGCAGAGTTCTGGATGATTGAGCCAGAGATGGCTTTCTGTGATCTTGCACAGGACATGGATGTTGCAGAAGAGATGCTTCGCTACGTTATTGCATACGTTCTTGAGCACTGCCCAGATGAGCTTGAGATGCTTAACAAGTTTGTGGATAAGGGCCTGCTTGAGCGCCTGAATCACGTTGCAACTTCCCAGTTCTCCCGCGTTTCTTACACCGAGGCAATTGAGATTCTGCAAGAGGCAGTAAAGGCTGGTCAGAAGTTTGAGTACCCTGTTGAGTGGGGCATTGACCTTCAGACTGAGCACGAGCGCTACCTCACCGAGCAGCATTTTGGAAAGCCAATCTTTGTCACTGATTATCCAGCAGAAATCAAGGCCTTCTACATGCGCCTTAACGATGACGGCAAGACTGTTGCCGCAGCTGACTGCCTTGTTCCAGGCATTGGCGAGATTATTGGTGGCTCCCAGCGAGAAGATCGTCTTGAGCTTCTGGAGAAGCGCATTGTTGAACTTGACATGAACCCCGACGATTACAAGTATTACTTGGATCTTCGTCGTTACGGCTCTTGCACGCACTCGGGCTTTGGCCTTGGCTTTGAGCGCCTTGTTATGTACCTCACCGGTGTGGATAACATTCGCGACGTTATTCCTCACCCTCGTACCGTTGGAAACGCTGACTTCTAAGATTGCAGGTCATAGGTGGTATGGGCGAGCGCAATTGGTGCGCTAATCTAACCGCCAGAGTTGCCAAGTCTTTCAAGTTGGATTTTTGCGTGCAGGTTATGCATAGCCGTTATGCAAAAACTGCATAGCAGAGATGCGAGATAAAAAGTTTTTCTCGCCATATACCGATATATTTGCCCGTTGGCAGTAAAAATAGGACGTTCGTGCAAAATTGCGCGGACGTCCTATTACGCTATAAGGAGCAGCTTTCTGCAGATGACCAGCGGAGGTAAACATGGTAAAGACTTTGGTTCTTGTACGACATGGTGTATCTGAACGTGGCTCTGAAGACATGAGTCGAGAGCTCACACGTGCTGGTCAGAGGGCTTTATCTGCCAATTATCCTCACATCTTTGGGCTGTTGGGACCAGAGGGTGAAGAGGCCGAGATTTGGACAAGTCCTGCTCTTCGTGCACTTGAAACTGCAGAGATTGTGGCAGAGGCTCTGGATGCAGAGGGCTTAGAGATTCATGACTCCCTTTACGATCAAGATCTTCCTGCACTTCAGGCAGAGCTTGAGCACGCTGATGCAGAAACACTGATTCTTGTTGGTCATGCTCCATTTTTGGGTTATGTTGCAGAGACTTTGCTGGGATTTGAACTTCCGCTGACAAAGGGCGCCGTATGCGCAATTGACGTGCGCGGTTCACTTGGTCATCAGCATGAGTGCGTCTGGAAGCAGCTTGGAGATGTTCGCGAGCCTCACGGTAAGCTTCTCTGGTTGGTCAGCGGTCCTTCCACCCAGCCCTGGGAGACGCTTGACGCTTTGGATGAGGCATGCGCTCATGCAGCAACCAACTTGGAGGACGCATATGCAGAGTTCCGCGCCCATCCAGAAGATCCTGCGGTAATTTCAGCATTTAGGTTTGCGCTCAGGGGAACTCAGCTGCTTACCAAGTTCTTCTCGCCACTTCTTAATGAGGAAGCAGTTAAGATTGCTGAGCCTGTTTACAGGTTGATGCTTGGTGCAACTACGCGTCTTCGTGAGATCGACGGCTTCTCTGATACCGTTGCAGATTTGATGGAGTCCGGAGAGCTCTCTCAAGGCTCCAAGCTGGTCAGCGCTGTAGAAGCAGCTCGCGAGACTGAGCGTGATCGCGTCTGTGAGGCTCTGCGCAAGAAGGCGGTTCGCCGTAGTCTGCGCTGCGCTCTTGATGAGCTCTTTGAGCCCGCTTGGTCAGACGCAGTGCTACAAGATGGCCTCTCGTTTGAGGATGTCAGCAGCCGCTTTGATTACATGCTTGAGACCATTGATGCGCGCCTTTTTGGCCTGGATATGACCAGCTTCTCTGAGGTACACCATGCAAGGCGAGAAGTTCGTGAAGTTGAGCACATTCTTTTCCACCTCAGTGACATGTTGGGCGAGAAACGCGCAAATTATACTCAGATTATGCAGGACATTGACTCTGAGCTTAGTATTGTTTGCACAGCTCAGCGCAATATTTCTCTGGTCAAAGAGTGGAAAGACTCCATGGACTTCAGAGATGTTACCTCAGACCTCGCAATTGTTTCAGAACATGAAAAAGTTTTGATTGAGCGTGTTATTGAGGGTAGAGAGACGAGTATCCTTAGATAATCACATAGTCCACGTTTGGAGCGCATAGACGTTTGCGCGGCGTGGATGATGATTATGAGGGAGGATGCTATGTCTGAGAGCATCGAGACTCGCTGCGTGCAGGGCGGTTATCAGCCTGGTTGCGGTGAGCCTAGGCAAGTGCCTATCATTCAATCAACCACGTTCAAATATGACGAGTCGATGCAGCTTGGAGAGTTGTTCGACCTCAAAGCTGCAGGCTATTTCTATTCTCGCGTTCAGAATCCAACGCTGGATAATGTAGCTTCAAAGATTTGTGCTCTTGAGGGCGGTACTGCTGCAATGCTGACTTCTTCTGGTCAGGCAGCAAACTTCTTTGCCGTCTTCAATATTGCTGAGGCCGGAGATCACTTTATTGCTCTTTCCACCATTTATGGCGGCACTTTTAACCTGTTTGCTATCACCCTTAAGAAGATGGGCGTGGAGTGCACGTTTATCTCGCCAGATGCAACTGACGAGGAGATTAACGCAGCATTCAGGCCAAATACCAAGTGTGTCTTTGGTGAGACTGTTGCAAACCCTGCGCTGGTTGTCCTTGATATTGAGCGTTGGGCAAAGGCTGCTCATGACCATGGCGTGCCACTGATTGTTGACAATACGTTTGCCACGCCTGTGAACTGCCGTCCTCTTGAGTGGGGAGCAGATATTGTGACCCATTCCACTACTAAGTATATGGATGGTCATGGCTCTGCTGTTGGTGGCGCAATTGTTGACGGTGGCAACTTTGACTGGGCTGCTCACGCAGATAAGTTCCCAGGCCTGACACAGCCTGACCCTTCCTATCACAACCTTGTGTATGCAGATACCTTTGGTAACGGCGGCGCTTTTATTACTAAGGCAACTGTTCAGCTTATGCGTGACTTTGGTTCTATCCAGTCGCCACAGAGCGCTTTCTATCTTAACCTTGGCCTTGAGTCCCTGCATGTTCGTATGGCTCAGCATTGCAAGAATGGCCAGGCAGTTGCCGAGGCGCTTGTAAACAACCCTAAGGTTGCACACGTAAGCTATCCTGGCCTTCCAGGCGATAAGTACTACGAGCTGGCTCAGAAGTATCTGCCAAACGGTTCCTGCGGTGTTATCACTGTTGACGTTGCTGGTGGTCGCGAGGCTGCCGAGAAGTTCTTGGGTAACCTCAAGGTCTTCTCTATTGCAACGCACGTTGCAGACGCTCGTTCTTGCTGTTTGCACCCAGCCTCCTCAACGCATCGTCAGCTTACTGATGAGGAGCTTGTGGCAGCAGGCATTACCCCAGGTACCGTACGCCTGAGCTGCGGTATTGAGGGTACTGAGGACCTTATCAACGACGTCGAGCAGGCACTTGCTGCGCTGTAGGTAGACGTTCTATAACCGCTTATGTTTATGGCGAGAAGATCTTGGAATCAGAAGATCTTCTCGCCATGTTTTTGTGAGGAGTACGTTGTTGTGCGGGATGCGATTTCTGTGACGTGAGCAGAACGTGACCACTGAGGACGTGAACGGGGCTGCAGTAGATTGCGCTATTGAGCTCGGGAGATGGATTCTGGATCCAGGTGATCTTCTGGGCAGGAGAGTTCAGACGTTGCGAGTTCTGCATTAGTGAGCTGGGCGGCTTCATTATGGGCGACATCAGATGCATCGTCTGTGCTATCAGCATCGTCTGCATGTACACCTTTAAAGTGTTTGCGATAGATGTGGATGAGGCAGCCAACAGAGAGCAACGCCGAGAGTATGTTGGATACAACTGAGACGTACCAGAGCGCGTCCAGACCAAAGGGCCTCAGCACCATAAGCGAGCTGATAGGGAAGATAAGTGCCATAAAGATGCTCAAGAGATTGGAAATTTTTGTCTGCTTAAGGGCAATGGCAAGACTCTCGGTGCACATGGTAATCCAGCTAAAAATGAAGATAAAAGCGTGAATGCGCATAGCTGGGATGGCCATGTTAAGCAGGTCTTGCGTTCCTTCAGGCAGGTAGAGCTTAACTAAGAACTCCGAGAAGAAGAACGAGACACAGAACGCAAAGATGCCAATAATAATGCCTGTGGAGAAGATGTACTTCTCGATAGCAAGCACTCGATCTTTTTTCTTTGCGCCCCAGTTGTAGCCAATGGCTGGCTGCATGGCATCAGCTTGTCCATAAATGAGCGGCTGAATGAGTCCGCCAGAATAGAGAAGTACGCCGTAAGAAGCAATGGCAATATCTCCGCCAAGGCTCAGTAGGGCAGCGTTCATCAGGAGCGAATAAATCCTGCTTGAGATGTTCTGCATAAAGATAGGGAAGCCGTTTACAAAAATCTCTCTTATGTGCGTCCAATTAAAGTGTGGCTTAACAAACTTAAGAATTTGTCTGTTACCAATAAAGGGCCAAACACCGTAAAGGGACGAGAAGGTAATAGAGATGCAGTAACCCAGCGCCGCATACTCAACGGATAATCCCAAAACTCCCAGGAAGTAGTATTCAAGTACGGTTCCCAAAATTGCAGAGATAAAGGCAATGCTGGTAGAACGCCTAATTTTTCCGCAGATCTTAAGGAAGTTATCAACGGCGTACGAGATGCACATAACTGGCAAGAAAAGCGTCCATACGCGCAGGTAGATAGTTCCTTGCTCGGCAATCTTACCCTGAGCACCCATCAGCGCCAGAACGTTTGGTGCACAAAAGAAGAAGAAAATGCCGCTGATAACACCTGTGGTAATAAGCATGATAAAAGCAATGGTAAAGATGTTATTAGCAGTCTGGTGGTTCTTCTTGCCATGTTCAACTGCAATAACCGCAGAAGCGCCAACGCCAATAAGGTCGGCAACAGCAAAGCAAAGAATGACCAGTGGAATGGCAATGGTCACTGCGCCAAAAGACTCCTGACCCAGATAGCGTCCAACAAGGATTCCATCTGCGGTGTCGTAGAGCATCGACGCAAGCATAGCAATAGCGCCTGGAAGGGCTGCTCGTATAAATAATTTAAATGGTGGTGTTTCCGCAAAAAGCTTATTCGATTCCATACTTCTCCTCGATTAGTGGTGGAACATGTCAGACAGACTCGTGGTGTGGACATGTGACACGCTCACGAGAAGATTAAAAAAGCATCGAACAAGCCTCCTTACATACTTGCAGGTACACGGACAGTTGCACATACTAACACAGCAAAGTAGCTAATGCTATGATTTATTTGAACATTTTGGACAAGTGTGAGGATTTGTTGTGCCAACGGAACAAAAGAAAGACATCGGCGCTGAGCTAACCAAGCTGGCTGAAAACTCAAGAGTAGGAGAGCTTTCTAAAAAGGTCACCGAGGCATCATCTGAGCTGGCAGAAAACGTTTCTGAAGTAGCAGAGCGTGCCGAGAAAATCCTTGTGGTTGATGAGGATCAGCCGCTGAACCGTCCTGCATCTGACCGAGTTAAGGCCACTGTCCCTAGAACCCCTGCTCAACATATCTTGCGCATTGTTTCAATTGTTTTGATTATTTTAGGTGCAGCAGATGTTCTGACTACGTCGGCATCTCTTTTTGCAACTGTTATGGGCTTACAGCCTGCTGTTCCTTTGGAACAGCTTGAGTTCAGCGGTGTGTATTTTACGTTCAGCAATAACGTGCTTCTAGGCTATGTGTTTGTATTGCTTATTGGTGTGTTGCAGGTTGTCACCTCGGTACTTGGATTACGTGCAGCCAAAGACTCATCAAAAGTTGAACCATACAGATTTCTTTGCTATCTGATTGGCTTGATTATTCTGGTAGGAATTTTGTGGGCCTGGGGTAGAGGAGACTTGATTATCTTGGATCCATTCATCCAGCTCAACACCATTGTATACGTGGTAATTTGCTCTAATCTTGCGGACAAGGTAAAGAAAGAGCATGACCAAGGCGTTGTGGGAACTACGTATTGGCGCTCTCGTCACCAGCGAGTTCTTCACTTGTTTGCACTGGTATCCATTACGTTTAGTGGCATTGCTCTTTTTCTGGTACTAATTTTGCTTGGATTGCATGATTTTTCTCGGGTTGTGAATCTGCCTGCCCTGATAACCGTTAATCAATTCTTAGCTCAACAGGGAATCCTTACCATTTTCTTGGTGACGCTTGGTGCGGCATTTTCTCTTATTGCAGGCCTTTTAGCACTCAAGGGTTCAAATGATGCCCGATTTATTAGACCGTATATTCTTGCTGTTATCGTTATCGTTCTGTTTGACGTAGCAAGAATTATCTTTACGGCATTAACGCAGGGTATTCCTGCCGTAACCAGCCAAGATATCTTTGAGTTGGTTTATAACGCCACGGGATGGTACTTGGCTGTTCGTATTGAGGCAGGACTTCCTAATAGTTATGGTCTACGTTTGTGGAAGAAATTTACTTCCTAGGCGCAGCGTAGTGAATAATTGCATGCAAAAGCCTCTGTATCTGAACTGCCTCCCATTTCTTAGACACGAGAAATAGGAGGCAGTTCAAAACACACCTAAGTCAGATAATCTGTTAAAAAGACGTATACATGACGCTGAAAATACCTCTAACGCGCAGATTATCTTTATTAGGTGTGTAAAATGCCCGCATCTGAGCAGAATATCTGACTTAGGTGTGTTCCGTAGATACAGAATTTATCGATAGTTAAATTTCTTATATTTGTCTATTCATTTTTAAGCATATTAGATGAAGTTTATGCATAGAGATGCATATCAGGTAGTGCAACCGTCTAGCTGCCTGCTATCTTGATTAAGAACATGTCGATTCTTCAGCAGAACACCAGAAAGCTGCACTATTTTGTGCGCCAGGCCTAAAAGCTGACGCTAACACGCTGCAGAATCATAATCACCCGCATATGAACTACCTCCCATTTCTTATGTCCAAGAAATGGGAGGCAGTCAAATCAAATGGAATACAGAGGCTTTGTTTTAGCGTTTCTGCTGTTCAATTAATTTACAGGTCAAGCTGCATCAGGCGAGCAATGCTGACAATGTAGATCTTAAGAGCACGCTTGAGCCACTCTTCAGAGATTCCCTCGTCAGGACCGTGCTCCATACCAACCCACTCTGGCAGGTCTTTTGCAGCCTTGCTGTCATAAGGACCAAAGGCAACTGCGCGCTTAAAGTGACGTGCATAGGTGCCTCCACCAATAACAAACGCCTGCTCATCGCTGCCGGTGTACTCATGGAAGGTATCAAGCAGAGTAGTAATTTCAGGGGAGCTTGGGTCAATGTAGAAAGGTACAGCATCGGAGAGAACCTCAAAGGTGCAGCCGTGATCCTCGCCAAGCTCAGTCATGCGCTTAGTGATAGCTTCGCCCGTGGTGGAAGTAGGATAGCGAGAGTCAACAGTCTGTACGTAGACGTCGCCCTTGGTGCGGATAGTACCAGAGATGCAGGTCAGAGGACCAAACTTGTCGTCAGCACTCTGGATGCCCGTACCAGTACCATCAGTAGTTGAGCAAAGCTGCTGCGAGAAGGTCAAGAAGCCGCGCTCTTCTTCTCCACAGAGGTTGTTGTCAAGCAGGTAGGTTACAAGCAGGCCAATTGCATTGACGGTTCCTTCAGGCATGGAAGCATGTCCACCCTTACCTGTTGCGTTAATGCGAGCAAGCTTGGTGCCATCATCTTCAACGCCTGCGTCCTCAACCTTGATGGAATCAGTGTCAGCCAAGGTAGATGCGTCAGCGCGGACAAGTGCGCTTGCAAGACCTGGAATAGCGTTAGGTACGGTACCACCGTCAAGCTCAACGATCTTCTCGCCGTGTGCGCCAGCGATTTTTGGAGAGGTGAACTGTGCGTGGTACACGCCCTTCTCGCCGCAGATAAGGGGGAACTCAGCGTCTGGCGTAAAGCAGAATGCTGGCTCTGGATACTTGGAGAGGTAATAAGGAACATCACCCATGCCAGTCTCCTCGTTGTTACCAACGATGGCACGCAGGGTGTAAGGAAGCTTCTTGCCAGTCTTTTTGACCTGTTCAACAAAGAAGTGAGCTGCCCAGAGCGAGAGCGCAAGAGGGCCCTTATCGTCAAGAACGCCACGGCCCAGGATGAAGCCCTCACGACGGGTAACATCAAGTGGGTCTACCGTCCAGCCCTTACCCAGAGGAACAATGTCGGAGTGAGCGATGGTAGCAAGGTACTTCTCGGACTCACCAGGAAGGTCACCAAAGCCCAGATAACCGTCTACATTTGTGGTCTCAAGGCCTAGGCGCTCTGCAATCTCAAGACCGCGGCAAAGTGCCTCATAAGACTTAGGACCCCAAGGCTTACCTGGCTCTGCAAGAGACAGATCCTCAACGGACTCTACCTGCACAAGGTAGCGAATATCCTCAATAATCTCTTCCCAGTGCTCGTTAACAAACGCCTCAGCGCTTGCTTTGAGTTCTGCATCAGTCATGAAAAACTCCTTTAATTCAAACGTTTGACCCTGAAACATATGGAGAGCAGCGGTTTTAGCGACATCTCGCGTATGAAATAGCCAAGGTCGGGAACAAGGTACTAGTTACACTATACTTAATACCCCTTCTCAAAGGAGTTAATTATGACGAAAAAGACTTTTATTGGAAACGCATCATTTCTTGGCGTTTTGACGATTTTGGGAATTGTTTTGATGGTTCTGAGACAAACACTGCCTCAAGACACTTCCACGCCACTGTTCTATTCCTACATTGTTGCGCCAATCATGCTGTATTTTGGCATTGCTGGCCTGGTGGGTCTCTTTATTGCACGCAATACCGGCTTCTCGGTAACTAAGACAGTTGCAGTTGTACTGCGTACGCTTGCTGCAATTCTTTTTGTGCTGCCATTCTTTTTCTTCCTGATTGTGGTGCTTCCTTGGGTTCTTCTCCGAGGACTTTTTGCAATCCTTATGGTTGTCATGCTCTATGCACCATGGTTCTGGGCACTCTTTGGCCTGCTCTACGGCTTGAGCTGGGCTCAGCAGAAGGTTATTGAAGACATTACCGCTGACCCATTTGCAGAAGATACAGCTGCTCAGAAAGCTGCTGGCGAGAAAACCAATGCAGCTGATACAGATGCAACCGACGGAGATGCAGTCAACTAACGGTACAACTCCGCGTTCCAGATAGCCCAACAAGAAAGAAGTAACCTGTGCTTGAGCTCAAAGGCATTTCAAAGCGTTACAACACTGGTGGATTTGAACAAACCGCAATGGACCACATTTCCGTTGCTTTTAGGGATAACGAGTTTGTAGCAATTCTTGGTCCTTCGGGCTCGGGTAAGACTACTATGCTCAACGTTATTGGTGGTCTTGATCGCTTTGACTCAGGAGATTTGCTGGTAGATGGCATTTCTACTAAGAAGTTCAAAGAGCGCGATTGGGATACGTACAGAAACAACCGCATTGGTTTTGTATTTCAGAGCTATAACCTTATTCCGCACCAAAGTGTAGTCAGCAATGTTGAGCTTGCATTGACACTTTCTGGTGTTCCTAAGGCAGAGCGTCATGAACGTGCACTTGAAGCGCTTGATAAGGTTGGTCTCAAAGCACACGCAAACAAGCGACCAAACCAGCTTTCTGGTGGACAGATGCAGCGCGTGGCTATTGCTCGTGCCCTGGTAAACGACCCAGAGATTTTGCTGGCAGATGAGCCAACAGGTGCTCTTGACTCTTCAACCTCCGTACAAGTTATGGACCTGCTTAAAGAGGTAGCCAAGGACCGCCTGGTCATCATGGTTACGCATAACCCAGAGCTTGCCCACCAGTATGCAACGCGTATTGTCGAGCTGGCGGATGGCCAGGTAACCGCTGATTCAGATCCATTTGAC
Organism: uncultured Atopobium sp.; assembly: GCA_963548345.1. Classification (GTDB taxonomy): domain Bacteria; phylum Actinomycetota; class Coriobacteriia; order Coriobacteriales; family Atopobiaceae; genus Lancefieldella. Next base: position 59,188 of record CAUUUQ010000002.1, read on the forward strand.
GTTGCAAGTGTTGCTCGCCGAGAAGCTAAGCCTTCTCGCAAGACCTCTATGTCGCTTCTGACCGCACTGGGCCTCTCGTTTAACAACCTCATGACCAAAAAGGGTCGTACGCTTATGACAGCGTTTGCAGGCTCTATTGGCATTATTGGTATTGCGGCAATTCTGGCTCTAGCAAATGGTACAAACGAGTACATCAAGAAGGTTGAGGAGGATACGCTTTCAATGTATCCACTCACCATCTCTGAGCAGTCCGTTAATATTTCTTCCTTTATTTCTGGAAGTGGTAGCAGTTCTGACTCGGCTGATTCTCAAACGCAAGATGCACAAAGCGAGATGACGCAGAATCAGAAAAACGCAGAAGCTGCAAAGCTAGAAAATCAGCCCGCTGAAGGTGCCATTCCTACCAATAATAGGTTAGGGATGCAGGCAGAGAGTATCGGATCCAATGATCTGACCAGCCTGAAGGCGTTTCTCGACAATAATGGTGGCGGCATTAACACGTATGCCAGTGCTATTACGTATGGTTATTCCGTAAGCCCCTTCATCTACCTGCCAGCAGGCGCGGACTCTGGCTCTTCTAATCCTGTTCAGGTGCAGCCAGACGTTACCTTCTCTAAGGTGTCACCTAAGATTCCGTCATATAGTCCGCTTGCTTCGTTTGCAAGTACCACGCTGTTTAATGAGCTTCCGGGAAATCCTTCTATTTACGAGGATCGTTATACGGTTCGCGCTGGTAGATGGCCCACTGCTTGGAATGAGGCTGTTCTGGTGCTGCGTCCAAACGGCACTATGGATGACTTTTTGGAGTACACGCTTGGCCTGCGTGATTACGCTGGCCTGCGCTCTACCGTTGATAAAATTGCAAGTGGAGAATCTGGCACTATCGAAGAGTCTCACAATACATACACCTACGACCAGCTGATGTCTCCAACCTTTAAGCTGGTTATGCCTTATCAGCGTTATGTATGGGACGGAAATCTTGGTGTCTGGACAGACAAATCCGATGATCAGACGTACATGAATGACCTTATTGCTAACGCACCCGACCTGCATATTGTTGGTGTTGTTCAGGCAAAAGACCCAACTACCACAGGAGCGCTTTCTGAGGGCATTTACTACACGCCACAACTGACTCAGAAGATGATTTCTGATGCAGAGGCATCTCCTATTGTTCAGGATCAGATGAATCGTTCGGACGTTGACGTGTTCACGGGTAAAACCTTTGAGGACGAGAAGAACGGTCAAACTTCTGAGGGACTTTCTATCGGCTCTCTCATTTCCGTTGATCCTAACGTGCTGTCTTCGGCGTTTAACTTCAATCCACAAGCACTGAACTTCTCGTCAATTAATCTGTCTGGGCTGGATATGTCCTCGCTTGACCTTTCTGACGTGCAGCTACCAGCTTTTGATCCGTCACAGCTGAATCTGTCTGACAGCAATGTACTGTCTTCTGTTACGTCTTCGCTTGATCCAGCTGCGCTGGCAGCGGCTTTCCCTGAACTTTCTGCAGCAGACATTCAGCAGATTCTTTCTGGCATTACCGTCAACTTTAAACCAGGAGGACAAGCTGCTATTTCTTCGCTTATGGGCAACATTGCTCTGGGATGGAACTCTTGGAGTGCTGCTAATCCCGGCAAGACTATGGCAGACTACCTTGCAACAGATCAGGTGCGCACGCAGATTGTGACTACCGTTTCTTCTGCGGTTGATACCGATGACCTGCAGCAACAGCTGGTTAGTGCTCTGGCAAATAAACTGGGAACCAATCCAGACCTTCCAAGTGTCCAGGCTGAGGTTTCTCAGAGGCTTATGAGTGCTTATCAATCACAGATTGCAAGTGCACTTTCTGCAGCTATTACGCGTGCTATGAGTGCTTATGTGCAGTCTGCGCTAACCAGCGTGATGACGCAGGTTGCTTCGAGGATGCAAAATCAGATTGCAGGCGCTCTCAATACAGCTATGCAGGGCGTTGCGGCAAATATGTCCAATGCTATGCAGATAGATAAGGCAACGCTTGCAAGTGCATTTAAGCTTAATGCGGACCCATCGCAGCTCGCAGCTATTGCCGCGTCAATGCTAAGGGCAACGCCGGCAACGTATGAGTCAAATCTTTCTAAGATGGGATATGCGGACCTTAATAAGCCCACGTCAATCAATATTTATCCTAAAGACTTTGCAAGCAAAGAGAAGATTGTTGAAATTCTTAATACGTACAACGCTGATGCAAAGGCTGCAGGTGAAGAGTCTAAGGTAGTTACGTATACCGACATTGTTGGTGCGCTGATGAGTTCTGTCACGCTGATTGTTGATATGATCTCGGCGATGCTGATTGCGTTTGTATCTATTTCGCTTGTTGTTTCCAGCATTATGATTGGCATCATTACGTTTATCTCGGTACTTGAGCGCAAAAAGGAGATTGGTATCCTGCGCTCCATTGGTGCTTCCAGGCGAGATATTGCCAACGTATTCAATGCTGAGACGTTTATTGAGGGCCTTATCTCTGGTGTTATGGGTATTGGCATTACGCAGCTACTCATTTTGCCCGCAAATGCTGTGGTTAAAGCTATGTTTAACGTGGACAATTTAGTGATTTTGCCGCTAAATGGAGCACTTATTTTGATTCTGATTAGCGTTGGTTTGACGCTCCTTGCAGGTCTTATTCCTGCAGGTAGAGCGGCTAAGTCCGACCCAGTTCAGGCACTGAGAAGCGAGTAGTCCACTACCTAAGTGCGTTGTCTGGCGAGAAGGTCGTCTAGTTGCATCTCATATCTCACAAGAAAAGCCCTGTCATACGCGTGTATGACAGGGCTTTTACGTTTTTGTTGCAGTTACCAGGCCTAGTTCTCCTGGCCGCCAAAGAGGTCGACAACCTCAAGACCAAGCTTGGAGGATTCAATGGCATCCTTTGCGCCAAAGACAACAATCGAGAGGTCATCATAGCTTTGAGGCATGGTGCTTCCCAATGCCTTAATGTCTTCAACCTGGGCGTGAAGAATCTTCTCGCGAAGTTTAAGAAGGCGTTCTGGGTCACGGTGGTTGAAGTACTCAATGTCCTGCCTGCGAGCAAGCATGCGAGCGGGAACAGGAGCGTCAACGCCTGCAACAGAGGCAACTACGTAGCCCTCAAACTCGTCAGCGTCTGGAGTCCACTCAGAGAGCCAGCTACCTGCACCAACATAGCGGTCAAGGGTTGCATCAAGCGCAGGGTCTCGGTAGGAGACAAAGCTCTGCAGGCCAGCGATGGAGTTTCTGAACATGACGCCATAAGCGCCACCCTTGACGCGGACCTCGTTCCAGAGATAGTCAAGACCCAGAACTCTGGTGGCAATAAGCCAGTTACCCTGCTGTTCATTGGTTGCATGGGCAACGTTTGGATAGGAGAGACCAACGTAGGAGACGTTTGACGGAATGATGTACGCCACGTGCTGCAGCTTACCCTCAGGGACAACAAGAGTTGGTACTGCGTTATCTGCCTGCGATTTATTGCCAACCTTAAGGCCGAGGTCTCCCGCTGCTTGCCAGAATGCCTCGCGGCTTTGAGCGGAGCCAGTAAAGCTGACCGTAACGTTGTCTGCACGGAACATCTTGCGAGTGAGCGAATCCAGGTCTTTTACAAGTTGAGGGGCGCGCTCATCCCAGTTGGCAAGCAGGTTCTTTAGGTACTCATAGAAGCCAACGCCTGCCAGAGCGTCGTTTACGCGATTAGCTGCAGAGTAGGCGGTCAAAGCCTTATTCTGCGCTGCAGTATGACCAGCACCAACAAAGTACTGCTCCTGCGCAATGCGACGCTGAATCAAGATGTTCTTTAAGCGGCTCAAATCATCAAAGCGCGTGCTAGACCAAACCTCGGAAGGAATGCTTGCAAGTCCCTGGGTTTTCTCGGCAAGGGCACTTGCAGCAACAATGAAGGCAGGGTGCGCCTGGTCAAGCGTGTCTTGGTCGTAGATATCCGTGAAGAACGAGAGGTGACCAAGGTTGCTCTCAATAAGAATATCCAGCTCAGACGCGGTATGTGATGCTGTATCAAGCTTGCCCAGAGCCTCAGCAAGAATGCCCACAAGTGGCAGTTCTTCAAAGGTAACCGCGCGGGTCAGATCAAAGTAATGGTAGACGTAGTCAATGCCGTGAGTGTCCAGCTCATGCGCAATACATGGCAGGGGAGCCTCAACCTCAAAGCCAGCAGGACGCTCTCTACCTGCACCGATATCACTGAGCGAGAGGGACGGCAGCTTGGCTAAGTCTTCTGGAGCGTCAGGTGTTTCTTGCTCCAAGCGGAGTGCCTCAACTTCTGCGCGGATCTTCTCGACATCCTCATCGGTGAGTGTAGAGCGGAGTTGCTCCAGCTCAGCAGCCTCTTCCTGAGCGTCTCCCTCGTCTGTGGGGACCAGCTCAACCTGAGCTGCGTGCTTGCTGTTGCAAATGAGCTCCAGCAGCAGCTTCTCAAAGCCCTTCTGAGCTGCAAGTTCTTTGACGTAGGCAATGGCGTCCTCGTAGCGGATGTAGTCCAGAGGGCGAGCGTCGTCGTAGAGCCAGCTTGAGAGCGAACGCAGCGTGTACTCAATGCCGTTTGAGTAAGGTTGGTCATTCTCGCGCAGATTAAACTCTGCAAGTGCAATGGACGCGTTGAGTTTCTTTGGATCAATGCCCTCGGTGGCAATCTTCTGGCAGGTGGTCTCAACCAGCTCACGGAACTTCTGAGCTGCTCCTTCTTTGAGACCCTTGAGCTGTAAGAAGAGCATTGGCTGAGCAAGGTCATCGGAGAGGTAGTAGCTAAAGTCATCGCCTAGCTCTGCGTCAAGAATTGCACGCTTGAGCGGGGATTCATTGGAGCCCATAAGGGTGTCAAACAAGATATCTGCTGCCATCATCTTGTTGCGCTGGTCAGGAGTTCCAAGCACGTAACCTAGGCCAACGCTGGAGTTGTCGGCTGTGGTGTTCATACGGACCTGGCAAGGCTTGGGCAACACGGGTGCCTGCAGGTTAAGTGGATTAGGAGCACCTGCATCGCGTTTCTCGGCAGCCGCAAACCTCTGGGCAATAAAGGAGAGCTCGCGCTCGCAGTCAAGGTCGCCGTAGAGGAAGGTGTAGCTGTTAGAGAGGTCGTAGTGGCGAGCGTGGGTATCCAGGAAGTTCTCGTAGGTGAGCTCAGGGATTGCGCGAGGCTTGCCGCCAGACTCTTTGCCGTAGGCGGTATCAGGGAAGAGGGCCTCGCTGACAGAATCGTAGAGTACGCGATCTGGGTCAGAGAGCGCGCCCTTCATCTCGTTGAAGACAACACCGTTGTAGCTAAGATTGCCCTGCTCGTCAGCTTCTAGGTGCCAGCCTTCCTGCTCAAAGATGCGCTTGCGCTTATAGATTGCAGGATGCAAGACAGCGTCCAGGTACACGCTCATGAGGTTTTCCAAGTCAGCTACGTTAGTGCTGGCCACAGGGTACACCGTCTTGTCAGGGTAAGTCATTGCGTTCAAGAACGTCTGCATAGAGGTCTTGAGCAGGTTAACAAACGGCTCCTTGACAGGATAAGCATCGGATCCGCAGAGAACTGAGTGCTCCAGAATGTGGAAGACGCCGGTGTGGTCTACAGGAGGTGTCTTAAAAGCAATGGCAAACGAGCGGTTGTCATCGTCGCAGGCAAACCACATAAGGCGGGCACCTGTGGGAATGTGCTTAAAGATGTACGCGTAACCAGAAATCTCGTTAACCCACTCAGCCGAGATTACCTCAAAGCTTTTGTCTTCTGCGTGAAGCGTGCCAACAGAAAACGCACTGTCCATCTGCGAATACTTAGACGTCATAAGCTGCCAATCTATACGAAAACTTACGTGAGTATCATTGCCGTTTTTGGGACCATCTTGCCCTAACTGAGCCGTTTAGAGACCTAAGACTCTGCACGGAGCAGGGAAAGGTGGATTTTTGTTATTGTGATACTACCGCGTCAGAGAAAAAGTGACACTTGTATCCGTATTTTGTAATGAAAGATTTATACCCAGATGAATGATTTCATTTCTAATGAGAGCACGGTGGAGTCTTCTAAAGCCATAGACGTCGTAGAGACCTCTGTAGAAGATGAGTCACTTGGTAGCGACGACGCTGAAATAACCCCTGATAATAAGAAGAAAATCTATCGAGGAATGCTGTTTGTCTTGATTGGCGGAGCTTCCTGGGGCGCATTTGGAACCGCCGCAAAATACCTGCTCGATACCTATCATGTTGATCCCATGTGGCTGATTGATATTCGCGAGCTTTGTGCCTGCTGGTTATTCTTGGGAACTGCTTTTGCGTTTGATAGAAAAAATCTCACAACCGTCATTAAGCAGCCAAAAGAGTTGGTAAAGATTTTTGTAGTCAGCTTGTTTGCCATTCTATTCTCGCAGGTTGCTTACATTTATGCAGTTAATGCCACTAATTCTGGAACTGCAACCATCATGCAGTCGTTGGGCATGTTGGGCGTTTTGGCCTTTGTGTGCGTGGTTGGTAGGCGCTGGCCCCGCCGCCGCGAGATTCTTGGTATTGTTTTGGCGCTTATTGGCACGTATCTTTTGGTAACAGGAGGAAATCCCGGCACGCTTAACCTGCCAACATCAGGTATTTTCTGGGGCGTTATGTGTGCGTTTGCTCAGGCAGCCCTCTCCATTTTGCCCAAGCCTTTGATGGAAAAGTGGGGAAGCTTTACCGTAAACGGACTTGCGTTTTTGTTCTCTGGCACGCTCATTGCCGTGTTTTATCAGCCCTGGAACCATATGCCTCAGCTGGACGCCTTTGGTATCTTGCTGGTAGTTATTGGTGTGCTGGTGGGAACCTTCTTGGCTTATGGTCTCTACCTGCAGGGTGTTAAGGACGCAGGCTCACTTAGAGCGGTCCTGTTGGGTACTATCGAGCCCGTTATGGCAACCATTACCACCGTACTGGTGCTTGGAACTACCTTTAGCGTTGCCGACCTCATCGGCTTTGCCCTCATCCTGGCGATGGTCGTGCTTACCGCCTAACCGTGCCCGACAACAAAACCCCGCAGGTAAACTGCGGGGTCTTAACGTTCTCTAGAGGCTGTGTGGCCAGAGACTTAGATGAGTTCCATCTGCGTGAGAACTGCCGAGTACCAGCCGTTTGGATTAGCCGGGTTGTACTTTGCAGCGCCAGAAACAGAAAGCCTTCCGCCATAGCCAGCAGCAAGACCAGCCGTGTGATCCCAGATAGCCTCTTCCCAGCTACCCCAGCTAGCAGAACCCCAACCCCATGCGTTGTAGGGGAGGAAGTTATACCTACCCTTTGTACTCTCAACTGCAGAAATAGCAGGCGAGAGACGCGGATCAACGCCGTAGGCCCATGCAGCCTCAGCAAAGGTTGAGCCGTAGCCGGCAAGAGGGGAACCAGCAAGATACGCATCAATTCGAGCACCCCAGCTGCTTACAAAGTTGGTCTTATCGCTTGACCAGTCAACATTTTGAGCCGAAGGAGTTGATGGGGTGGTGACTTCAGTGGTATTACCGGAAGCGTTGGTAAAGGTGGTCTCAGTAGAAGCCTCTTTTAGTGCTTCTTCTGCAGCAGCTGCTTCTGCTGCTGCCTGTTGAGCTTGCTCTGCCTGCAATTGCTCTCTTGTTGCAATTGCTGCATTCATAGCATCTTCAGCAGCCTTCTTCTGCTCCTCTGCTTCTGCCATCTGTGCATTTAAAGATGACTGAGTCTCAGAAAGCTCTTTGCTAAGATCCACCAGGTGGTTGATAGCATCTGAATTTTTGTTCTGGATAATCTCAAGATACTGAATAACAGCAATCAAATCATTAAAGTTATCTGCCGATAAAAGCAGATCAATAATTCCCATGGAGCCCTGCTGCATGCGATACATTGCTCTAATAGACTCTGCAGCTTTTAGGCGCTGCTCTGGGAGTTGCTGTTCAATCTCTGCAATACGTGCCTCATTATCTGCAATCTGTTTTTGTAGCTCAGCTACACGCTGATTGGCGGCATCGTAATCAGAATTGGTCTGTTCTACCTTGGCCTGGAGCTCTTCAAGAGTCTCGGCCTGAGCTCTTGAGACGCCAAACAAAAAGGTATTAACAACAAGCACTGCTGCAAGGAGCGCTGTCATAAGGGTAGAGCATGAAGGTAAGCGTCTGTGACGCATATATTTGTTCAAATCGACCTCCGCGATTGGGGGCTTCCGATTAGTGCGCAGTTAGTGCCATCCACTCATTACTGGCTTCAAGCGCAAGGTCAGATAACACTTGACCTCAAAAATACGCATAATCGCTTCTCTCCGCTCGTGCGAGGGTGTCAATTCTACTTGTTTTTGGCTTCAAATGCCAACTTTGCAGAAAACAAGGCACTTTTAAAGTAGTAAAGTCGTTAGGTAAAACCGTGAACGGTAGGAAAAGAAAGGGCGAACGGATTGCGTACAATAGGTTCGTAATCAGTCCCCAAGGAGGTTTTAGTGGAGTCGGCAATTTTGTGGATTGAAGCGCTTAAATCAGCGTTATTTGGTGTAGTTGAGGGTATTACCGAGTGGCTACCTATATCATCAACAGGCCATATGCTGCTGCTCAATCAGTTTTTACCACTCAACGTCTCTGAAGACTTTTGGAATATGTTCCTAGTAGTTATTCAGCTTGGCGCAATTCTTGCAGTATGCGTGGGATTTTTCCACAAGCTCAATCCCTTCTCGCCAAAGAAATCCAAGGACGAGAAGCGCTCTACCTGGAAACTCTGGGCAAAAGTGGTGGTCAGCTGTGTTCCTGCTGCAGCAATTGGTCTACCGCTCAATGACTTCATTGAAGAGCATCTTGGAAGCCCCTTTGTTATTGCTGCAACTCTTATTTTCTACGGCATCATCTTTATCCTGCTTGAGCTCCATCGCGAGAAGGTCGCTGCAACGGTAAAGGTTGAAGCACCTCGTGGTAAACACATGCGTCCAGACGCTGCCGCATCCCTGAAGGCCCCCTCAGCCGACAACCTGGCCCGCGTGCAAGACATTGACAATCTGGACTGGAAGACCGCACTTGGCATTGGTGTGTTCCAAGTACTTGCAATTGTTCCAGGTACTTCAAGATCTGGCGCAACCATTCTTGGCGGCTTAGCACTTGGTTGTTCTAGGGCTGTAGCTGCTGAGTTTACGTTCTTCTTGGCAATTCCTACTATGGCCGGCGCTTCTGCTTTGAGGCTTGTGCGCTACTTTATGAAGGGCAACACTTTCACTGCTCCCGAGGCAATTATTTTGGGCGTTGGTTGTTTAGTGGCGTTTATTGTGTCGCTTGTTATGGTCCGTGCGCTTATGGGCTATGTCCGCAAGCATGATTTCAAGCCTTTTGGCGTGTACCGTATTATTCTGGGTATTGCTGTTATCGCATACTTCCTGCTTGTTAAGTAAGTTTCTGACTGACAAGCATTACAACATATGCGTCTCTGCGCGGTGAGTTTCTCGCCGCGCTTTTTTATGTCAAAACATATGGAAAATACGTGGAAAACCTGTGAAAGATATATGTAATCGCTCTGGGCTCATTTACTAAGAATTGCCTTGTCCTATATGCTCTTACAGCTGAATTTTGGCCGTAAGAGTACGTAATTACTTGTAATAGTTCCAGGAGGTTTTATGCGCCACATTAAGACGCTTCAGAGAATTGCGTGTGCACTTGCACTTGCGTTTGTTGCAGTTCTTGCAGTTTCTGCACCAAAACTTGCATTTGCAGATTCTATTGATACATCTACGCCAGGTGTAAAGGTTTCTGTTTTCTCGGCTGACGGTAATGCCGATACATCCAGGGTTCTTACAGACAACCCTCAGCGTTCTGGCCACCAGACTCCTGTTCCTGGTCAGTATGGCGAGATTGTTGTTCGCGTTGGCCAGACCATTAGAGACACTGGTGCGTATTCCCACTACACCACCACTCGTCCTGGTTTTGCTCCTTTTGGCGTAACCACTACGCTGGTCACCGCAGGTGCTTATCCTGAGCTCCCTGCTACTGATTATGACTTTACCTATGCTTTCTACGGAAATAGCAATACCGTAACTAACAATGGTGGTCAGTTCTATTTTGAGTTTACTGGTCGTAAGGTAACCCCTGCTAACCAGCCTGTTACGGCATTCTTCCTTGTTACTATGCAGGGAGATTCCTCTGATCCTGCTAATGTTGGCGGTAACACCACTCACCTTATGTGGGTTGGCTACCACATCCACGTTATTCCAGCAGAGACTACCCCAACTCCTACACCTACGCCAACGCCATCCGCAGTTAACCAGCTCATTTACGACGCAAATGGCGGTACCATCTACGGCAACGCAACCTATACAGAGTCCAAGACTCCAAACAACCCTCGTACCTATGGTTTTGCAGAGTACAACATCATTGAAGACCAGCCAGTCCGCGATGGTTACAAGTTTGAGTTCTGGAAGCGTTCTTACGTGGATAATCACTTCCGCTATGTTGGTGCTTCTGCTGTTCCTGCAGATGCTAACAACAACCCAGCTGGCGATAAGCGCTATGTTTCTGAAACTACTGTCTTTAACATGAGAAGCCCTTACACCCTGACTGCTGTCTGGAACCAGGAGTATGAGCTCAGCTACGATGCAAACGGCGGTACTGGTGCTCCTGCAGCACAGAGCGGTTACTTTGGTATTGATAGCAACACCGCTGACTCTCTCACCGATCCTAAGACTGAGACTGTCTCTGCTACCGTTCCAACTCGCGATGGTTACGTCTTCAAGGGATGGAAGCTCGATGGCACCACCTATCAGGCAGGAGACCAGGTAACCCTTACTACCACCACTCCTAAGGTTGTTCTTGTTGCAGAGTGGGAGCCAGAGCCAGTTGCTCCTGTAACTCCAGAAACCCCTGCTACTCCAGAAAATCCTGCTACTCCAGAAAATCCAGGAACCCCAAGCACTCCTGGCACCCCTGGCGATCCTCTTGCGCCAAGTTTCCCAAGCGCTCCAAATCCTGCAGCTATCCCATACTATGGCGGTCCTGCACTTCCATACACTGGTGATGAGAACCACACACTCAGCGCTATCGTTATGGCATGTGTTGCAGGTGGTGTGATTGCTCTGGCAGTTGTTGCTCGTGCAAAGAGCCGTCAGGCAAACTCAACAAACTAAGCATACGTTTGGAGTAGATGATCTTCTCGCCATACGTGTAGAAGTTCACTAGCAGCATTTATGCAGATAAACCGGCTCTCTTTTGGGGGCCGGTTTTTTATTGTGGAGGCAGTAGAAACGAGCGCAATTAATGTCCGGTTATCGGGGTACACTTTTACTCTAAGAATGATTGACACAAGGATGGCGTAATGCAGATTGATCTTGAAGGTTTAAATCCTGCCCAGCACCAGGCAGTTATGACAACTCAAGGACCCTTGCTGGTTCTTGCAGGAGCTGGTTCGGGAAAGACGCGTGTTCTGACGTTTAGAATTGCGCACATGATTGCCGATGAAGGCGTTCGTCCTTGGCAGATTCTGGCCATTACGTTTACAAACAAGGCCGCAGCAGAGATGCGTGAGCGTCTTGAAGCACTGCTGCCTAACAATATTCGTGGTATGTGGGTTTGCACGTTTCACGCTATGTGTGTTCGTTTGCTCAGAGAAGATGGCGAGCGTCTTGGTTATGGCTCCAATTTTGCCATCTATGATGATGACGATTCAAAGCGCCTGGTAAAGACCATTCTGTCTGATTTAGATATTGATGTTCGTCAGTTCCCACTCAACTCCATCCGCTCTAAGATTTCTGCTGCTAAGAATGCGCTTCTGTATCCTGATGATGTAGAGGCTCAAGCAGCTAGTCCTATGGATCACGTGGTAGCTCGCGTGTACCGTGCGCTTCAGACTCGCTTAGATAAAGCCAATGCTATGGACTTTGATGATCTTCTCATTAAGGCGTTTGAGCTGCTCTCCAAGTATCCGGACGTGCTTACTAAGTACCAGGAGCGTTTCCGCTACATCAACGTTGACGAGTATCAGGATACCAACGGCGTCCAGTACGCAATTACCAAGCTTTTGGCATCCAAGTATCGCAACCTCATGGTTGTTGGTGATGATGACCAGTCCATTTACTCTTGGCGTGGTGCAGACATCAAAAACATCTTGGCGTTCGAGAAAGACTATGAGGAAGCAGTTGTTGTAAAGCTGGAGCAAAACTACCGTTCAACGGGCCATATTTTGGCCGCTGCCAACGCTGTTGTTGCGCACAACTCTCACCGTAAGCCAAAGCGTCTCTTTACCGATGAAGGAGATGGCGAGAAAATCCAGGTATATCAGGCATCTGATGAGCGTGATGAGGGTGCTTGGATTGGCTCTGAGATAGAAAAACTGCACGATAAGGGTACGTCATACGACAATATTGCCGTGTTCTATCGAACCAACGCGCAGTCTCGTATTCTTGAAGATATGCTGCTCAGAGCAGGTGTTCCTTACAAGATTGTGGGCGGCACTCGATTCTTTGATCGCGCAGAGATTAGAGACGTTATGGCCTACCTCAAGGTTGTTGTAAACCCCGATGATGATATGGCTGCTTTGCGCGTTATTAACACGCCTCGCCGCGGTATTGGCGCAACAAGCATTCAGAAGATTCAGACGTACGCACTGTATAACGGCTTGTCGTTCTTCTCGGCATGTGAAGCATGTGTAATGGAGGAGAGCCTTCTTACCACAAAGGTGAGAAACGCGCTGGTAGAGTTCACGTCTGCTATTGAGCATGGCCGTCATATTGACGGCGAGCTTGATGAGGTAGTTGAGGCAATTATTGATCGCTCAGGTCTTATTCGTGCACTTGAAGCTGAGCATACCATTGAGGCTGATGGACGTATCGAGAACATTCGAGAGTTCTTTGGCGTTGCGGCAGAGTTTGACGAGTCTCACGACGATGTTGAAGAAACACTTGAGAGCTTGCAGCAGCTCAGGGAAGCTGGAGCACTTGACGCGCAAGACGCAGCTTCGTTGAGCGCGGCTGGTTTTGATGCTGCTACTGGCGCACTCGCTGGTGCTGCTGTAGAGACGGCTCCTGCGCCTCAGGAGGAGAGCTTGCATCCGCAAGTTGCGGCAGAGAAGCTTCCTGCGTTTATGGAATGGCTGGCGCTTCGCTCTGACCTGGATAGCTTGGATGGTTCTACCTCTGCAGTAACGCTCATGACCATTCACGCTGCAAAGGGTCTGGAATTTCCTGCAGTTTTTGTTGCTGGTATGGAGGAGGGAATCTTCCCTCATGCAAATTATGAGGCAGAAGCAGCTCAGTTAGAAGAAGAGCGCAGACTTGCCTATGTTGCTATTACGCGTGCGCGCAAGCGTCTGTATTTGACGTACGCATCTACCAGAAGGACTTACGGCTCTGTTCAGGCAAATCCTGTATCGCGTTTTGTGGGAGAGATTCCTCAAGAGCACGTAAAAGCTATTGGTGTAGGCTCCGCGGGCTTCTCTGGTGTTGGCTGGGCAAAGCGAGGAGACCGTCATGGAACCTTTGGCTCTGGTCGCGGCTCCGAGGTCTACGGTGGAAACGTTTTTGGTTCTCGCACGCGCTCTACCGGCGGTGCTCCAGCTCCACGTACAGCTCCTATTCAGAAAGACCCAGCCCGCGCTTCTGCAAGTTTTGCTGTGGGAGACCAGGTTTCTCACAAGACCTTTGGCCCAGGCGTTGTTTTAGCAGTTCAGGGCGATACTATTGAGGTTAAGTTTACGCGTACTAATAAGACAAAGAAGCTCATGAAGGGCTTTGCTCCGATTGTAAAAATTGAGGGATAGCCATGGTGTTAATGCATGACGGCTTGATCTTGGGCCTCACTCCACAAGATTTTATTTTTAGAGTAGTTACCTTTGTAGTGGTGTTTTTCATTGCATTTTTGATTGAGCATTTTTCAGTAAAGCTCTCAAGAAAGGCCTTGGATTCATCTAAACTGCCGTCGGCATCTATTTTTGTCAACATACTGCGCGGAGTTATCTGGGCGTTTGCTATTCTCGCGGTCTTACAGCCTGTCTTTGGTATTCAACCAACAGCTTTTGTGACCGCTTTGGGAGTTACGTCCATTGCCCTCTCTTTTGGTTTACAAGACACCATTTCTAACCTGGTGGGAGGCTTGGGCCTCATGCTGGGAGGTGTAGTTAAACCTGGAGATCAGGTAAGCATTGGAACTATCTCCGGTGAGGTTATTGACATGAATTGGCGCTCTACCATAGTTCGTGCTCGTGGAGGTAGGGTAGACATCATTCCTAATTCAGTACTTAATAAAACAGCACTTGCGCATCGTACCAGGTGGGATATGACAGAAGTGCCCATTAATATAGTGCTTAAACCAACCGTTGATCTGGGTGCGGTAACACAAGAAATAACAGAAATTATTCAAAAGGTAGTTGCACCTCAGCTTGATAGAACACTTCCTATTGAGGTTGAAGCATCAAGCATCGCAGAGACAGGTATCAAGGTAATCATTCATGTTCACGTCAAAGACGATGCGAGCGAAATGAGTGTACGAGACAAAATTGTACGAGCCCTGGCTGGTTCCAGTTGGCTTGCAGGAGTAGGAGCCTAATATGAAAATTGGAATTATTGGAGCCATGGAGCCAGAGGTTGCGCTGCTAAAAGAGCAGATGACCATTGAGCGCACCTATGAGCAGGCTCGTATGCAATTTGTTGAAGGTCTTTTGGGAGATGTTCCTGTAGTTGTTGTACAGTCGGGAATTGGCAAGGTCAATGCTGCAGCATGCACGCAGATTCTGATTGATACGTTTGCAGTAACACACGTTATTAATACCGGTATTGCAGGGCTTTTAAACTCTGAGCTGCAGGTAGGGGATATTGTTATCTCCTCAGATTTAGTTCAACACGATATGAACGTTGGTCCTCTCAATTTTGCCGCTGGTCAAATTCCAGGCCTTCCGGTCTTCTCGTTTACAGCAGATGAGGGTCTTGTTGAGCACGCGCTTGCTTCGGCCAAAGAAGTAGCTCCTCAACTGCAGGTTATTTCTGGCCGCGTTGCTTCAGGAGATCAGTTTGTAAGTTCATCAGAGTTAGCAGACCACATCTACACAACGTTTGGTGCTGACTGTTGTGAGATGGAGGGAGCTTCAATTGCTCAGGTTGCTTGGCTTAACCACACACCGTTTGTGGTGATTAGGCTCATGTCTGATAAGCCCGGTACTACTTCAAGCGTTGATTATTTGACGTTTGAGCGTGAGGCTTCTGAGCGCTCTGCCAGAATTACTGCAGCTATTATCAAAAAACTTGCCTAGTAACCTGAGGTGTCCTTTTGAGGTACCTCTTCTTGGTTAACTGGGTAGCTCTCCCGGGTCAGCTTGTATTTTTCATAAGAGGGAAGGCAGGGCGTAAGAAACGACTTGCGCTGATTTAGCTATTCGAATGTTTTTAAACATAATTGAACGATATTTCGATTATCATTGTCCCGTTATGAAAGTGGTTTGAAAGGTACCGAATGATAACCCTCGGACACTTTTTTGAGATGATGGTTGCCAATCCGTTTTTGGCCCTCGTCATTGTCCTTGTTTTTGGATGCATCTTTGTAAATGGTGCAACCGACGCGGCTAATGCTATTGCAGAGGCTGTTGGAACTCGTTCAATTAAAGTTAACCATGCAATTATCATGAGTGTTGTGTGCAACTTTGTTGGTTTGGTGGCTATGTGCCTCATTTCAACTGCAGTTGCAGACACAATTCTGGGTATGGTTGACTTTGGTAGTAATAACCATGAGGCTCTTGTTGCTCTTGCCGCAGGCTGTGTTGGTATTGTTACTTGGGCAGTAGGAGCTTGGGCTTTAGGTATTCCAACTTCTGAGTCACACGCCCTTATCGCAGGTCTCACCGGTGCAGCACTTGCTATTCATGGTGATTTTGGAGCTGTTAACTGGGGCGAGTGGAGCAAGGTTTTAATTGGTCTGCTCTTCTCAACCACATTAGGTTTTGCCGCCGGTTGGATCATTGTTAAAGCAATCAACAAGCTTTGCGTTAACGTTGATCGACAGCGCGCTGATGAGATGTTTGGCCATTTGCAGGTTGTTGGCTCAGCATTTGTTGCGGCTATGCATGGTGCACAAGATGGCCAGAAGTTCATGTCCATTGCCATGCTTGCAATTGCACTTTCCGCAGGTCATGGAGCTGCTGGTGCAGATGTGTTCCCGCTCTGGCTGCAGGTACTGTGTGCTGCTCTTATGTCTATCGGCACCGCAATTGGCGGAAGAAAGATTATTAAAAAAGTCGGAATGGAAATGGTAAAACTTGAGCGTTATCAGGGCTTTGCTGCGTCCTTCTCGGCATCTGCATCTTTGCTGCTTTCCACACTGACCGGTCTTCCTGTTTCAACAACTCATACAAAAATGACCGCCATGATGGGTGCGGGTGCTGCAAAAAATATTCGTTCAGTTAACTGGGGCGTTGCAAAAGAAATGGTAGCAGCATGGGTGTTTACTTTCCCTGGCTGCGGACTTATTGGTTTTCTTTTTGCAAAACTGTTCCTGATGATTTTCTAAGTACGTATAACTGTCTTTTACGAGTTCTATTGAACCACTCAACTTTATTGGAGGATTCATGCTAGGTAAGCCAAAAGAGGATGTCTTCTACACCATGTTCCGCGAGTTTGGCGACAAAATTGTAGAAACCGCTGAAGAGTATGTGGTCATTATGGAAGGCTTTCCCGAGACTGCTGCACGTATTCCTCAGATGAAGGTTTACGAGCGTGAGTGTGACGAGAAGGTCCAGCACATTATGAAGGAGCTTTACGCTTCCTTTGTCACACCATTTGAGCGTGAGGACATCTCTGACTTGGCGCTTCGTCTTGATGACATCGTTGACGGAATGAATTCTGTTGCGGAGCGCCTTGATCTCTTTAACGTTGACGATACTCGTAAAGAGGCTATGCAGCTTGCTGAGCTTACCCTTCGCGCATGCAAGACAGTCCAGGAGATGCTGAGTGTTCTAAGTGACTACAAGAAAGATCCTACCGTTATGGAGAAGGCCATTGCAGTAGGACATGTTGAGGACGAGGGAGACCTTATTTACCACAACGCGCTCTCTCGCTTGTTCCGTGATGAGATGCCTGGTCGCCATACCGTTGCTTGGCTTCGTATTTTTGACCGCATGGAGACTGTTCTGGATTACTGTGACGACGCGGCGGGAGTTGTTCGCTCCGTTGTTATGAAAAACGCTTAAGTTCGTTTTCTGCTAACGGTATATACAGACTAAAAACTGCCTTCCGCCGGGAGGCAGTTTTTATATTCTCTTTTTGTCCGGTATTGGGGTTAAACTGTTTATATAAAAGAAAATGGAGGTGCCATGAGCGGCTTCAAGCGTTTTTGCTACATACTCTATGTTCTTGCAAGTGCATTTGTATTTTTAGCTCTTGCTTTAACGTGGTTTGGTCCTTGGACACATCAGGCAACTAATCTCTTGTTTACCAAGCCCTACCTTATTGCTCTTAACGCTTGTGCGGCTATTAGCATCTTTGGTCTTGTTGTGGTGTTGTTCAGAGCTCTATTTATTAGAAAAACGGTAAAGCTCACGGTGGCCACTGTTGAGGGCGGAACAATCTCCGTCACTAAAGATGCCATTTCTTCTCAGGCAGCCCATATTATTGAAGAAGATGGGACTTGCCTTGCACACCGTGTTAACGTGCAGATTTCTAAGAATAATTCTGTAGCTGTACAGATTGATATTCTCCCCAAAGAGCCTGTTGATGTCACTGCAAAGGGCTCTGAGTTCTATAACGCTCTTCAGTCTGGTCTTGCCATTGTGTGCGGACCTTGTGTTTCTAGCATCAATCTTTCTTTTATCAAGCCAAGTTCCTTCTCGCCAAAAGATGAAGAAGGTGCGTCTTTGTCTCAGTCAAAAGAGGTTGTGCCAGAACCAGAGATTGTAGAAGAGCAATCTTACGAGCAACCTTCCACTCAAGCCGCTGCTCAGCAGACTGGCAAAGACATTCGATTGAGTATTTCAGAGCCAGATGCAAAGGAGGTCACAGACAATGGATAAAAGCTTCTTTCAGAAGATGCAGGAGAAGTGCAAAAAATACGTCGTTGACCATCCAGGTGCCATTATTGGCGGATTTTTAGGCCTCTTATTTGCAATTCTTTTGTTTACGTTTGGCCTTTTTAAAATGCTAGTTGTTGCATTGTTTGTGTTGGTTGGAGTTGCCATCGGTCAGATTTTTGACGGAAAGGCAACCATTTTGGCAAAGATTCGTTCCTTATTTACGGACAGAAACTAGATAGGAGAGAGCTGTGGCAGAAGAGCTTACCAATTCGC
Source organism: uncultured Atopobium sp. (assembly GCA_963548345.1). Lineage (GTDB taxonomy): Bacteria > Actinomycetota > Coriobacteriia > Coriobacteriales > Atopobiaceae > Lancefieldella. The sequence continues at coordinate 77,407 of CAUUUQ010000002.1, forward strand.
AAGAGACCACCTCTGAAGAAATTGTTCCTGCAGAAGAGACAACAGATGTTCCTTCCGATGCAGATCTTGAGGATACAGACTCTCTTACCTTCTCTGGCGGAGTTGTCGAGAAGATCGTCTCGTTAGCTTTGCGTGATGTCCCTAACGTGGTGGGCGCTCGTGGAAACTGGCTTAACAGAGTTCAGGATGTACTTGGTGCATCTGATACGGCTAAAGGTGTCACTGTAGAGGTGCTGCCTGATAGCTCGCTAAATGTTACCGTTTCTGTACTTATTAAATATGGTTCTTATGCGCCTCAGATTTTTGAGGATGTTAAGCATACAATTGTCGAGAAAATCACCGGTATGACAGGCCTTGAAGTTTCTGGTGTTAACCTGCGAATTGAAGATGTTTTGACCGAAGAAGAATACGATCGCCTAAAACATCGTCCAGAAGAGCCTGAACAGCTAGACAAAGAAGAGTAAAGTACGCTAAAGTTGCACTGTTTTACGCTTTTATATTAATTGTTTTATTGTTTTGTCACTACAGGCTCCCTAAGCGCAAGGAGTTTTGCCATGAAAAGGCTTTCACGTTGGAGCATGGCGATTGTTGCTACGTTTGTGCTAGCACTCTCGCTCGTTGGAGGACTTGCAAAGCAAGCATTCGCAGACACCACCCCTGTTACCTCAGAGGCTGAGCTGCTGGCTGCTATTGCCGCTGCTCCAGCAGATGGTTCACAGTCTATCGTTCAGGTAAATGCGGACTTTACCATTACTGCTCCAGTCCAGGTTCCAGCTAATAAGAACATTAGGTTGATGGGTACTGGAACTATCACAAGTGCCATGACCGGCTCTAATTTCTATATGTTCAAGATTGCTTCTGGCGGCGCAGTTACTCTTGATGGTGCCACCATTGATGGCAACAACACTGCATTTGCTGTTGAAAACCGTGGTAGCTTTACCTTGCTTCGTGGCGTTATTAAAAACGGTAAGGCAAAACCTACACCTGGAAATAACGGCGTAGTTCTTACTACTGGCGCTGGTGCAAAGTTTGTTATGGCTGGCGGCACCATTCAGGACAGCACGGTTGCTAACGCTCTTGGTGGCGCAGTCACTGTTGCAAATGGTGCAACAGGTGAGCTCCGTGACGGTACCATTCAGAACACTACTCTTACCAATCAGTACTCTGGTAGCGTTATGGTAAAAAATGCAGATTTTACTATGACTGGCGGAACCATCACTGGTGGCGATGCTTCTTCTACCATTAATTCTTCTGGTGGTCTGATGCTTTATGCCTTGGATCCAAACGGTGAGACAACAACAGCCACTATGGGTGGTGGATATATCACTAACAACAAGGCTATTGATGGCGCAGGTGTCCACATTTACGCAGGTAATCCTCAGTATGGTGATTCTAAGTCAAAGGCAGACTTTACGTTCAACGGTGGCTCTATTACTAATAATGTTGCTTCTGAGTCCGGTGGTGGTATTTACGTAACCTGGAACGGCAACGTTGTTATGAACAACGGCATCATCAAGAACAACACTGCTGGCATTGCTGGCGGTGGCGTTGCTACCTACGACCAGTTTGTTGGCGTTGTTGGTGGTCAGAAGGTTCCTTACTCCAGGGTTGGTGCTCCATGGAATAACTGGCCAAACATTTATCGCGCTGGCTTCACCATGAACGGCGGCTCTATTGACGGAAACAAGGCCACCAGTAATGGCACCAACCAGCTTGGTGATAAGGGTGTTGGTGCTGGTGTTTATATTGCATCTGCTAACGCAACCCTTAATGCTGGCGAAATTATTAATAACACTGCAAACGATCAGGGTGGCGCAGTTTACGTTGCTTCTGTTCCTTATGTCCTTCATATCAATAACGCACTTATTAAAGACAACACTGCAACAGTTATTGGCGGCGGCGCATGGTTCTGCCCAACTGGTGATGCAGAGTTCCATTCTAAGAACGGTGTAGCATTCTTCAACAACACCGCTAACGGCGCTGGTGATGAGATTGCAACTGTTCGCGGTGCAGGTGAATCTGCTGGTGCAACTATTTCTGATTACATGCTTGGTGGCGCTTCTGCACACTGGACCAAGGATGGCGCTGTTACTATCAACCTTCCTTCAATCCTTGGTGAAGCTGATCCAGCTGCTGCACGTCATACTACTGAAGAAGTAAGCAATATCGTTAACAACACCGATATGCTTGCTCTTGAATCCAACCCACGTCATGAGTCAATTGCTGCTGCACAGAATAAGGCTAAGCTGCTCATCTACGGCAACACTGCACAGCGTGGTGGTGGCATTGGTTCTAACGGTACCGTTATTACTGGTGAAGAGGGCACACAGGATGTAACTGTTAAGAAGGTTTGGGACACTTCCGCAAATCCAGATGCAGTTATTCCAGAGAAGCTCACTGTTTATCTTGTTGCCGATGGCTATCGTGTTGACTCCGTTGAGCTTTCTGCAGCTAATAACTGGGAGCATACCTTTACCGGACTTCCTGATAATGTAACTTTGACCTTTGAGGAGTCTGCTCCAACTGGTTGGACTGCTCAGACTCCTGAGGTTAACGGTAACGTTACTACCCTGACCAATAAGGCCGACGCCCCCGTGACTCGTGATGTCCCAGTAACCAAGGTTTGGAACGGTACAAAGAAGGATTCTGTAACCGTTCACCTGCTTGCTGATGGTGTTGACACTGGTCAGACCCTTGTCCTTTCTGAGGCAAACAATTGGACCGGTTCATTTGTTGGTGTAAATCTTTACGCAGCAGATAATCACGTCATTGCTTACACCGTTTCTGAGGACGCTGTTGAGGGTTACACTTCAGAGATTACTGGTGATATGGTCAATGGCTTTACCATTACAAACACCGAGACTCCAGTTACCCCAACTCCAACTCCAGAGAAGCCTGGTAAGAAGCGTAAGCACCGCACACCTGATACAGGCGATGCAAGTGTTGTAGCTATGGTTGCTTTTGCAACAGTTGGTGCTGGCTTTGTTGGTGTTGGAGCATATGCTCGCACTCGTAAAGAGCAGTAAATAACATACATTCACCTTGTATGCAGATCCCCCGCTTTCATAGAAAGTGGGGGATTTTTGTTAGAAGGACAATTTCTAGTTTTAACTGGGGATGTTTACGTTCGCCGAATTTGCCAACCGTTTAACCAATAAGAGTGTTCTTCTCGCCAGGAGGGGTTAGAGAAGAACGACAATACTACTAGGTGGATAGTGAGAATCTGCATGAGTACCTTATTGGAGGTTGTTATGGAGCTCAAAGCTGATAAAAAAGTAATTGTCGAGCGTAATAACAAGGTTGTGTATGACAACGGAGACACAGTCGTTAAGGTGTTCAGCGGAAGCAAACCTTCTGCTGATATTATGAATGAGGCATTAAACCTCACTCGTGCTGAGCAGGCCGGCATCAACGTTCCTTCTCTTGTAGAGATTAGTAAGGTTGGTAATTGCTGGGCTGTTTCAACCAGAAAAGTTGAAGGTAAAACAATTAGGCAGCTTATTGAGGAGCATCCAGAAAAAGAGGACGAGTATCTCAATAAGTTTGTCGATATTGAGCTGGCTATTCACGCTCATAAAGCACCGCTTCTTACTCGTCAAAAAGACAAGTTCACCCGAATGATTAACAGCATTCCAGACATCCTTGATGAGGCCACAAGGTATGAGCTTCTGCTTAAGCTTGATGGTATGAAGCCTCACACTAAGGTCTGTCATGGTGACTTTGTTCCTTCCAATGTTATTCTCGCCGAAGATGGTGCTCCTGTAATTCTTGACTGGGCACATGCAACACAAGGCAATGGTGCTGCAGACTGCGCTACAACTTACCTGCACCTGCTTCTTCATGGTGATGAGGAACTTGCCGAGAAGTACATCAATCTTTATTGCACCAAGCAAGGCTGCACTCGTCAGTATGTAAACGAATGGCTTGGCATTGTTGCTGCAGCAGAGCTTGCTCGTGGTCGTGTAAAAGAAACAGAGTTCCTGCTTAAGTGGGTAAATGTTTTTGATGCAATGTAGTTGGTTACAAGAATTTTAAACTAGCTGGGAAGAGCCTCGTCAGGGGCTCTTCTTTTCTTACACTTCTTGTCATTATATAAAGAGACACAAGGAGTTAGTCATGTACGATATTGATCCAAAGCAGACCACCGCAAAGTCAGAAAATAAGAAATCAAAGCTTGCGCGCATGAGCGCTGGTGAGTGGTGTGGTGGTGAAGCTGACGCAGAACAAAGCGCAGCTTTTTGGCGCGCTAAGGATCTTGCCTGGGAGTTCAATCAGACTCGCCCAAGTGATAAAGAAAAGTGCCGTCAGATTTTGACTGAACTTCTCGGTGAATTAGGAGAGGGAAGTGCGGCAGTTTCTCCTTTTAATGTTGACTATGGCTTCAATATCAAGATTGGCCCACATAGCTTTATCAACCACGGTGCATACTTGATGGATTGTGCGCTTATCACTTTTGGTGCTCATAGTTTTGTGGGCCCTCAGTTTAAGGCGTACACCGTTCAACACCCTTTAGATGCTGAGGAGAGAAATGCTTGGTATGAGCGAGCATTGCCTATCACGGTGGGAGATAACTGCTGGTTTGGCGGAAATGTGACGGTGCTTCCCGGTGTAACTATCGGAAATAACTGTGTAATTGGGGCTAATAGTCTGGTTACTAAAGATATTCCAGACAATTCTCTTGTTGTTGGTTCTCCCGCAAAGGTCGTACGTCAAATTACCGAGGCAGATAAGCTGGGACTTAAAGACCTTTTGGGCTAGTTCTGTTAGGCTAGGAGCGCGTGGCTTCGGGGCATAGGACTTTAGAGTACTCGGTTTCAGAGCGTACAAAAAATGCGCGATTTAAGAAAATGCTGCTAGATTAGGCCTTTTAGGGAGATTGTTTAACTATTTATTTGATGTTTGAGTTGTCCGCGCTATAATGACAACAAAGGGGAGCTGGGTAATGGCCCGGCTGAGAGGCAGCACCTTATGCTGCGACCCATAAACCTGATCTGGGTAATGCCAGCGTAGGGAGCTAATGCCGTCCTTACGCACTATAAGAAGGAGGGCATATGAAAAAACTTTCTCAGTTTACATTGCAAGCCATATCCCTTACTTCTTTTCTTGTGCTTTGGCAGCTTGTTATTGTTGCAGGAATTATTCCAAATTACCTTGTTCCAACTCCTATTCAGGTTGTATTTGCACTTGGAAAAGACTTCCAGCTTTTGATGACGCATACAGGGATTACGCTTCTAGAATCCCTTATTGGCCTAGTTATTGGAGTGCTTATTGGCTTTGCGCTTGCGGTTCTTATGGACTTCTTTAAGACGTTAGACAAACTGCTTTCTCCACTTATTACCATTTCACAGACTATTCCTATTGTGACTATTGCGCCGCTTCTAGTGCTTTGGTTGGGATATGGTCTTTTGCCCAAAATTGTTCTTGTGGCCATTTCAACATTTTTTCCTATTACCGTGGCGTTGAACTCGGCATTTAAAGCAATAGATCCTGATATGGTTGACCTAATGACCACCATGGGAGCTAGTCGTGTACAGATTTTTTGGCACGTCAAGTTGGCTGCTGCTGCACCACAGTTTTTCTCGGGACTCAAAATGAGCGTGACCTACGCCGTAATTGGTGCGGTAATTGCAGAATGGCTGGGAGGCGACGCTGGACTGGGCGTGTATATGACGCGCGTCAGAAAGGCGTTTGCGTACGACAGGATGTTTGCAGCAATCGTGGAGGTGTCTGCGTTATCGCTGGTGCTGATGAAGCTCGTAGAACTTGTCCAAAAGCGTGCACTTCCTTGGGATATCTCTCAGGATGCCAAAGAATCTGCACGATAACTTTGACGGAACTCAAAGAAAGAAGTGATTACGCGCATGAACGCATTTAATCGCAAGGGTATAACAAGAAAAGGCTTTCTAGCTGCAATGGGTTTCTCGACAGCAGGACTTTGCGCAGGTTGCTCGCTTGAGCAGCCGTCTGCTCCAGCAAACGCAAACAAGGGTGCTGGACAGAATTCCAGCGGCACCACAGAAATTACGTTTGCTTTGGATTACACCCCAAACACCAACCACACTGGCATTTATGTGGCTCAGGAGAAGGGCTACTTTGACGAGGCTGGTCTTAAAGTAACCATTCAGCAGCCACCTGCTGACGGCGCCGATGCGCTGATTGGTGCTGGTGGCGCACAGATGGGCGTTACCTACCAGGACTATATTGCTAACAGCCTCTCGTCTTCTAATCCGCTGCCGTATACTGCGGTGGCTGCTATCATTCAGCACAATCTTTCGGGCATTATGAGCCGTGAAGAGGATCACATTGTTCGTCCGCGAGACCTTAATAACCGCACTTACGCAACATGGAATCTCCCTGTTGAACAGGCTACTATCAGGTCTGTTATGGAGTCTGACGGTGGAGACCCTTCAACTCTTAAGATGGTACCTTATGAGGTAGATGATGAGGTATCTGGCCTAAAAGCAAAGATGTTTGATGCAGTTTGGGTGTATGAGCAATGGGCTGTTCAAAACGCTCGTGTTCAGAACTTTGCATACAACTACTTTGCGTTTGCAGCTATTGATCAAAACTTTGACTTTTACACACCAGTTATTGCGGTAAACGATGGCTTTGCAAAAGAGAATCCAGATGCCGTTAAGGCATTTTTGAGTGCTACTAGAAAAGGTTATGAGTTCTGCGTCTCTAACCCAGACGAGGCAGCAGAGATTCTACTCAAAGCGGTTCCAGAACTTGACGCTGACCTGGTCAAAGCATCTCAGAAGTTCTTGGCTGCCAAGTACATTGATGACGCCGAGAAGTGGGGTGTTATTGACTCTGCCCGCTGGCAGCGTTTCTACACCTGGCTTAATAACCAGCAGCTGCTAGAGAATAAGATTGACCCATCCGCAGGATTTACTAGTGAGTACCTTGGATAAGCAAACTACTGACATAACAGAAGGCGTTACTATGGACGCTTCTGGCGATAAAAGCCTAGGAGCTACACCTGCATGCGAGCCACAACAGGACGCGCCGGCACTTGAGGCGCGCAACCTCATGCTGGTCTGGGGAAACGGCCAGGTAGTTGCCAAGGATATCTCAATTGAGCTGCAACCTGGCATCATTACCTGTCTGGTTGGTCGCTCGGGCTGCGGCAAGACAACACTGCTCCACGCACTTGCAGGACTTCTGCAGCCGCAGGAGGGCAGGGTGCTGCTGCATGGCTCTGACGTCACGGGGCACCCGGGACATATCGGTTACATGCTCCAGAAGGATTTGCTCATCCCAAGCAAGCGCATCATCGACAACGTAGCGCTTCCGCTTGAGCTGAAGGGCGTCTCGCGCTCTGAGGCACGCGCACGGGCCCAGGAGATGCTGGAACGCGGTGGACTTGAGCGCGTGGCACAAAGCTGGCCTCACGAGCTCTCAGGCGGTATGAGACAGCGCGTTGCGTTCCTGCGCACGGCACTCATTGGCTCAGACATTATGCTACTGGACGAGCCCTTCTCGGCACTTGATGCCCTCACACGGCGAGAAATGCGTGCGTGGCTCATGTCTTCCGTGAAGGAGTTTGGCCTCTCGGTACTGGTGATCACGCACGACGTTGATGAGGCTGTTGCCATGGCTTCTCGCATTTACGTAATGGCAGGAAGTCCTGCTCAGGGCGTGGTAACCAAGATCGTAGGCGTTATTGAGCCGCAAGGCTGCGCCGATGCGGTGTCGGAGGCAGGTTCTGCTCAAGCTACTGACCTGGCATCGTTTGACTTGAGCGCAGAGTTTTTAGCTGCCAAGCGAGAAGTGCTTTCGTTGCTGGGATAGTTATCCTTTACGAGCGCTGTGAACTGCCTCCCATTTCTTATGTCCAAGAAACGGGAGGCTGTTTATATGCGGGTGATTATGATTCTGCAGCGTGTTAGCGTTGGCTTTTAGGCCTGGCGCACAAAATAGCGCAGCTTTGGTAGGTTCTGCTGAAGAA
>CAUUUQ010000003.1:0-81262 GCA_963548345.1 uncultured Atopobium sp.
TCAAGTGCAATGCCTTTGCCAAAGGTCTCTTCATTATGGCGCTCAAGCACCATGTTCTCGGCAACCGTAAAGGGCAGAACCAGACCCCAACGATGGCGGTCTGAAGGAATAGTTGCAACTGCGTGGTCAATGACCGTCTTAGGGGTTGTGCCCTGAATCTCTTCACCCTTCACGGTAATGGTGCCCGACTCAGGCTTGACCAGTGCATCTATGGCATCGGCAAGCTCTTTCTGGCCGTTGCCGTCAATGCCTGCAAGACCAACAATCTCGCCGGCACGAATGTCCAAATTAAAGCCGTTTACCTGCTCAATACCGCGCTCATCCTTAACATGAAGGTCTTTAATAGAAAGAACAACCTCACCAGGATTTGCAGGTTTCTTCTCGACATGCAGGTTAACGTTTCTACCCACCATAAGTGTTGCAAGCTCAGTCTCGGATGTCTTGGAAACATCAACGGTGCTCATGTACTTACCACGACGAATAATAGTGCACTCGTCAGCGGAAGACATAATCTCTTTAAGCTTGTGGGTAATAACAATGATGGTTTTACCTTTGCTTACCAGGTCATGCATGATCTGAATAAGCTTCTCAATCTCCTGCGGCGTAAGTACTGCCGTAGGCTCATCAAGAATCAAGGTATCAGCACCGCGATACAGAGCCTTTAGGATCTCAACACGCTGCTGCATACCAACAGAAATGTCTTCGATCTTAGCGTCAGGGTCTACGTCAAAGCCGTATTCCTCAACAATCTCCAGGACCTTCTCGCGAGCTCGCTTTGGATCAAGGACGCCACCAGCCTTGGTGACCTCGTTGCCCAAAACAATATTTTCTGTAACAGTAAAGTTCTCAACCAACATAAAGTGCTGGTGAACCATACCAATGCCGTGAGCGATAGCATCGTTTGGGCCAGAAATGGATACGCGCTCTCCGTTGAGGTAAACATCTCCCTCATCCGCAGAATACAGGCCGTACAGTACGTTCATAAGCGTACTTTTACCTGCGCCGTTCTCTCCTAAAATGGCGTGGACAGTTTGCTTGCGCACGTTAAGGTCTACGGCGTCAAGAGCTTTAAACGATCCAAAAACTTTGGTAATGCCATGCATCTGAACAGCGTAATCCGAACTGACTTCCACGAGCCACCTCCTTTACACACTTGCTAGAGGTGAGGAGTGCCAAAAAGCACCCCTCACCAGCAAATCCAAACTCATCAGCCTTTGGGCTCGTCAGAGGGCAACAGCCATCTGGCGAGAAACCCTAAGGCATAGAAACTAAGTTAGAACTTAGCTCAAAGACTTAACGTACTTGTCCAGGTCGTCCTTGCTTGCAGGAGGAACAACGGAGCCAGCCTTGATCTTATCGAGAAGACCAATAGCTGCCTTGTAGGTGTCCTCACCCATGAGGTGGTGATCCTCAGCAATTCCGACAGCATCCTCGGAAGCGCCCAGAGAAATGGTGGTGCCACCCTTCTGGCCGTCCTTCAGGATCTTCTCGGAAATCTCAACGATAGCAACGTTGACACGCTTAAGAGCGGAGGTCAGAACGTTCTCTGGAGCAAGATATGCCTGGTCACGGTCAACGCCGATAGCAAGCTTGTTTGCGTCCTTAGCTGCCTCAATAACGCCGGTTCCTACGCCGCCTGCAGCGTGGAAGACAACGTCGCAACCATCGGAGTACATGGAGTTAGCAATAGCCTTGCCCTTTGCAGCATCGGAGAAGGACTCTGCGTACTGTGCAGAAACCTCAACGTTGGTGTTGTTCTCCTTGTTTGCAAAAGCAACGCCGCCGCGGTAACCATACTCAAACTGGTCGATAAGTGCGGAAGAAATGCCGCCAACAAAGCCAACCTTGCCAGTCTTTGTGGTGCGAGCAGCAATGTAGCCAACAACAAAGGAAGGCTCCTGAGCGCGGAACATAACGCCAGTGAAGTTAGAAACCTGAGAATCGTTGCCGTTGTCGATGATGGCAAACTGGGTGTTTGGATTGTCCTTAGCAGCCTTAAGAGTTGCATCAGCCATAGCAAAGCCAACGCCCCAAACAAGGTCAGACTCAGCGTCAACAGCCTTATCAAGGTTGGTTGCGTAATCGGAATCCTGCTTGGACTCAAGGTAGCTGACATCCCAGCCGTTCTTGTCCTTGAGCTCGGTCATGCCCTCCCAAGCAGACTGATTGAAGGACTGGTCGTTAACACCACCAGTATCGGTAACCATGGTGAGCTTCTTTTTCTTCTCACCTGATGCCTTCTGGCCGCCGTCGTCCTTCTTCTGGTTGCAGCCTGCAAGACCTGCAAGTGCTGCAAATGCGCCAACGCCGGTTGCGCCGGTCACAAAACTACGACGAGAAACGTTCTTGTTCATTCCGTACTCTCCTTACCTCATGTGGCGGGAACATCCAGCTTTAGCGCTGGATCTTTATGAGAAGTTGACCAAACTCCCCTGACTTAAGCGGAAAATCCGCATGGTTCCAAAACAAACAGCAATGGCAAGCTGCTAATCTGCAATGCTTTATGCAACAAGTGCCTTAAGCAACAACAGAAAGAGCAACCTCCATCATCTGCGTGAAACTAGTCTGACGCTCTTCAGCAGTAAGTGCTTCTCCTGTAAGAGGCAAATCAGAGATAGTTAGCAGCGTAAGCGCATGCTTATGAGCGTACATGGCGTTGAGATACAGGGCTGCCGACTCCATCTCAACGGCAAGAACATCCATGCTTGCCCATTTAGAAAGCGAGTTGTCTACGGTATAGAACACGTCGCTTGCCAGAATATTACCAACGCGAACGGGATAGCCCAGCTTTTCTGCACCAGCAATAGCCTTGCTCAACAGGCCAAAGTCTGCGGTAGGTGCAATGGTTCCAGGCATTCCGTACTGTGATGGATAATTAGAATCAGTGCTGGAAGACATGCCAATAACAATGTCTCTAAGCTTTACCTCAGGAGCAAGGCCGCCAGCGCTACCAATGCGGAGAATGTTGTCAACTCCGTAGAAATTAAAGAGCTCGTAAGAATAAATACCAATGGAAGGCATACCCATACCAGAACCCATAACGGAGACTGGCTGTCCCTTGTAGGTGCCGGTGTAGCCAAACATATTGCGAACGGTGTTGAACTGCTCAACGTTCTCCAGGTACGTGTCTGCAAGAAGCTTTGCACGCAAAGGGTCACCTGGCATGAGGACCGTCTTAGCAATCTGGCCCTCAACAGCAGCGTTATGGGGAGTTGGGGTAGTAGCCATTAGTTCTCCTTAAGAATCTCTGACAGGTGAGAAGTTCCAACACCAAGTTGCTCAACGCCAAAATAATCAAGAATTGTCTCGGCCATATCGGCAAATGTAGCGGTTGTACCAAGGTTGGTGTTTGGCTCGACCTTTGGACCCGTGATAAGCAGTGGCACGTACTCACGAGAGTGATCAGTAGATGGTGTTACTGGGTCACAGCCATGATCTGCGGTGATAATGAACAGGTCATCCTCGCGAAGGCCCTCAATAATCTGAGGAATACGCTCGTCAAAGTAAGAAAGAGCGTTGGAGTATCCCACAGGATCGTTGCGGTGACCGTAAATCATGTCAGTGTCAACAAGGTTGGTGAAACACAGGCCATTAAAGTCTTTGCTGGTGGCCTCAATAGTCTTTTGAATTCCATCAGCGTTGCAGGTGGTGAACTCAAACTCAGTCATGCCACGGTGAGCAAAGATGTCATAAATCTTGCCAATAGAAAGAACGTCAAAGCCGTTCTCTTTAAGGCGATCAAGCATAGTTGGGCCCGTTGGCTCAAGCGAGAAGTCATGACGGCGAGAAGTGCGCTGATATGGCCACTCTCCCTCAAAAGGACGAGCAATAACACGAGCAACACCGTGCTCACCCTGAAGAATCTCGCGCGCAATGCGGCAATACTCATAGAGTTTCTCGGGACTTACCACGTCCTCATGTGCAGCAATCTGGAAAACAGAATCTGCTGAGGTGTAGACAATCAGAGCACCAGTCTCTACGTGCTCTTTACCAAAGTCTCTAATAACGTCGGTTCCGGAGTAAGGTTTGTTGCAGAGAACCTTGCGGCCCGTCTTCTGCTCAAACTCCTCAATGACCTCCTGTGGAAAACCATCAGGATAAGTTGGGAACTTCTTTGGAGAAATGACGCCTGCCATCTCCCAGTGACCAACCGTAGTGTCTTTACCAGCGGATTTCTCCTGCATGCGAGCATATGCGCCCTCAGGAGACTCAATTGGCTTCAGATCAACGTCATAAACGGTATCAAGTGCTCCATCAATATTAAGAAGGCCCAACTTTGTCATATTTGGGATAGTAAGAACGCCACTTGTTGCGCAGGCACAAAGGGTATTGCTACCCTCGTCTCCGTATGCCGCTGCATCAGGCTCTTCGCCGATGCCAAAACTATCAAGAACAACTACAAAAACACGTTTAGGCATACTACCTCCTAAAACGCCCGAAAAAAGCATTTGCGCACGATACATACGCAAGCTAACTTATGTGGACGAGTCATTACTATTCATTAAATATATTATTACAGTTGCATAACACCGACGCCCAATTTAAAGAGATTTTCACGATACAACCGTTTGCAGATACTAAAATTCTGTAAACGGTACGCAGCAAATGCTTAGAAAAATCAAGCAGGTAAAACTAATATGGCGAGAAAATCGTTGAGCTCACCAGTGAAAAATTTAATGAATTCATTCTTTACAGACTCTAGCTGCTGTCTTATCGTTGTCCAAAGCAAGATTTAAGCACTAGCTTAAATAAGATAAGCACCTGTTTAGAAGTTTTATATAAGCACCTGTTTAGTCGGATTCTATTTTTGCTGCTAGGAGGCCTGATGCTCACCAATCGAGAACAGATGATTTTTAACTGGATTAAAGAGCAGCCTTCTATTACTCAGAAGGAAATTGCAGAGCGTGCAGGTATCTCACGTTCTTCTGTTTCGGTTCACATCTCCAACCTTACCGCAAAGGGCGCAATTTTGGGCCGCCGCTATATTTTGAGCGAGCGCCCCTACTTTATTGTGATTGGCGCTGCCAACATGGATATTGCTGGCCGCCCAGACGCTTCCCTTGTAGCGGGAGATTCAAACCCTGGCAAGGTCACCATGTCCTTTGGTGGCGTTGGCAGAAATGTTGCCCACAACCTAGCCCTTCTCGACAGTGACGTTCGTCTGCTCACCGCTTTTGGCGAGGACTATCGTGCGCGCGAGCTCAAAGAGGGCTGCCTGGACTGCGGCATTGACATCGATGCTTCTATTACCGTGCCGGGCGCTTCCACTTCCACCTACCTCTTCATCATGGACGAGCACGGTGAGATGCAGGAAGCCATCAATGACATGCAGATTTACGAGTATGTCACCCCTGAGCGCATCGAGGAGCGCCTGGATGTTATCCAGCACGCCGCAGCTTGCGTGATTGACACCAACCTACCTCAGCAGACCATCGAGTTCATTGCCAAGAACGTGACCTGCCCAATCTTCTGCGATCCCGTTTCTTCCATCAAGGCGCAGAAGCTCAAGAAGGTTCTGGGCAAAATTCACACGCTCAAGCCAAATCGCCTTGAGGCCGAGATGCTCTCGGGCATCAAGATTACTGACGATACCTCCCTTGAAGCCGCAGCTCACGAGCTGCTTGCAACAGGACTGAAGCGCGTGTTTATCTCCCTTGGCGAGAAGGGCCTTCTTTGTGCTGATCACGAGAAGACCGTCCGCTTGCCACTGCTTCCTGCAAAGCTCGTCAACATGACAGGCGCAGGAGATGCCATGATGGCGGGAATTACCTGGGCGTACACTCAGGGCATGACGCTTGAGCAAACCGGCCTGGTAGGCATGGCTGCTTCCAGCATGGCCATTGAGGGTGAGGACACCATCAACGGTGAGCTCAACGTTGAAGAGGTTATCAAGCGCGCAGGTATTTAGCGCGTCTGCGCGGCACAGCGCGTCTGCGCGGCACAGCGCGTCTGCGCGGCACTACTTTCGGTTCCATTAGTCGTTTACGATTGGAGTATATATGTCAAACCTGAAGGATTTTCTCGTTGTATCTAACGAGGTCAAAGAGGCTCTTGAGCAGAACAAGCCTGTTGTAGCTCTGGAGTCCACCATCATTTCGCACGGTATGCCTTACCCACAGAACGTTGAGACCGCTCTAAAGGTTGAGCAGATTATCCGCGACAACGGTGCAATTCCTGCAACTATCGCAATTATTAACGGCCAGATGCGTGCCGGCCTTTCCGCTGGCGAGATTGACTACCTGGGCAAGAAGGGCCGCGAGGTTGCTAAGGTTAGCCGCCGCGACCTTCCTGTTATCATCGCTGAGAAGAAGGACGGTGCAACTACCGTCACTACTACCATGATGATTGCTCACCTGGCAGGCATCGACGTCTTTGCAACCGGCGGCATTGGTGGCGTTCACCGTGGCGCTGAGACCACCATGGACATTTCCGCTGACCTCGAGGAGCTTGCACAGACTCCTGTTATGGTCATTTGCGCTGGTGCAAAGTCCATTCTTGACCTTGGCCTTACCCTTGAGTACCTGGAGACCAAGGGTGTTCCAGTACTTGGTTACCAGACCGAGGAGCTTCCTGCGTTCTACACCCGCAAGAGCGGCTTTAGCGTTGACTACCGTGTTGACTCCCCTGCTGAGCTGGCAGAAATCTTTACTACCCAGCAGCAGATTGGCATGAACAGCGGTCTTCTGGTCACCAACCCAATTCCTGAGCAGTATGCAATGGATAAGGACACCATCGACGCAGCTATCGAGAAGGCCCTTGCAGAGGCAGAGGCAAACGGTATCCACGGCAAGGAGTCCACACCATTCTTGCTGGCAAAGGTTGCTGAGATCACTGGTAACAACTCCCTTGAGTCCAACATTCAGCTGGTCTTCAACAACGTTGCTCTTGGCGCAAAGGTTGCTGCAGAGGTTTGCAACCGCAAGTAAGTGCTCGCACGCGCTGCGTAAGCACCACGTAAGTACACGTGCGAACGCCGTGTAAGCATCGCATTTCTTTTGGCCCCTACGTCGTTTTAACTGCCTCCCATTTCTTGGACATAAGAAATGGGAGGCAGTTCATATGCAGGTGATTATGATTCTGCAGCGTGTTAGCGTCGGCTTTTAGGCCTGGCCCACAAAATAGCGCAGCTTTGGTAGGTTCTGCCGAAGAATCGACATGTTCCTAATCAAGATAGCCAGGCTGCTAGGTGGTCTCCCTACTTGATATGCATTTCTATGCATAAACTTCATGTAATATGCTGAATAATGAATAGAGAAATATAAAGAATTTAACTATGGGTAAATTCCGCTTCTAAGGAACACACCTATGACAGATATTCTGCACAATTGCGGCCATATTACACATCAAATGAAGATAATCTGCACGTTTGAGGTATTTTCGACGTCATGTATACGTCTTTTTGACAGATTATCTGTCATAGGTGTGTTTTGAACTGACTCCTATTTCTCGTGTCCAAGAAATGGGAGGCAGTTCATTTGACGTGGGGCTTTTCTATCTTGCGGCAGCTTGACCGCGGGCGGACTGTGGCCTGACCGCGACCTAATCGCAGCCCGATACTGTTCAAGAAAATTGTCTCAAAAAGTGGACAAAAGTCCTTATTTTTATTTTTGCTAGCAGGTACAATTACTCAAACTTAAGCCGAAACTGTCCTGTAAAGAGGACTTACGAAACAAGAACAGCGAGGTCTCGTGTGAACGTCCTAACCTACCTTGATAGTCTTGATTCCGACGTTCGCAAGAAGATCATCAAATGGGCTTCTCGCGTTCCTGCTAATCGTCTTTCTCACTGTAGGCAGATTCGTCTTAATTCCGGACAGACCCTTGTCCACATGCTGGACCGCGTTGATAACGTGTACATTCTGTGCCGCGGCACCGTGCGCACCACGTCGCACAATTCCGCAGGTAGCACGTATGTTATTGACGAGTATCGCGCCCCTGTTGCTTTTGGCGAGATGGAAGTTATCAGCGAGAGTCCCTTTTATCTGGGATCGCTCACCGCAACTTCCGGCTGCGAGTTTATTTCGGTCCCACGTGAGGACTACCTGCAGTGGATTCGTTCGGACCCCGAGGCTCTTCTCACCCGCTCGCGCTGGATTATCAAGAACCTCACGCGTCAGTCCGGCTACGAGCGCAGCCTGCTGACCTGGAGCGGCACCAAGCGTCTGATGTACATGCTCAGCGAGCTGACGCGCGATCAGATTCACCGCGGCGTCGTTGAGTGGCCGTTTACCGTGCGTCTGACCAGGCAAGAGCTGGCGGACAAGATAGGTACCAGCACAAAGACCGTTGCCCGCGGTATCGACGAGCTTAAGGAGAGGGGCATGGTTTCTGTTCAGCACGGCAAGATTGTCATTACCGAGAGGCAGTTCCAGCGCCTCGATGACGCAATGAAACACGAGGGAGAAACCCACCTTCTGGACTAACCTCTGTACCTGGAACAATGCTTGGGCAAGACCGTTCTTCTCGCCCCAGGCACTGTGCACCCCACCTGGCATGACACACTTCTCGCGCCACGCCGCACATGGAACGACCGACGTACCCGTCGTAATCACAACCCTGTTTTCGCAGGATAAACGTAAGGAGCACTAATGAGCGAGTTCATGGACATCATTACTTCCGACAACCTCTCGTACAAGCAGAAGGTTCTGCACCTGGCTCAGGCTGCCGAGAACTCCGAGCATCCTATCAAGACGACCGCTGAATTTGATCGTCTTTTTGCAGCTCACGCGCTTGACGATATGTGTGAGGGCAACGCTCCTTACCGCCCTCGCTACATCTGCCCTGACTACCAGGTATTTGCTCAGAATGGTTCCGAGTTTTTGCGCTTTGACAAGCCAGAGACCCTTGATGATCTGCTCTGGGGCCTCGCCGCTCTCTACGACAATGTTCCTTCCGTTACCAGCCGCCCTGTCTACGTTGGCCAGCTGGACAAGATCATTGATCCATTCTTGGAGGGCATGACCGACGCAGAGATTAAGCCTCGTCTGCGCCGCTTCCTGAACCACATCGACCGCACCGTTGCAAGCGGTTACTGCCACGCAAACATTGGTCCAGAGGACACTCGCGCAGGTAGACTGCTTCTTGAGGTTGACCGCGAGCTCATGAACGCCGTTCCAAACTTCACTCTCAAGTACGACCCAGAGGTCACATCCGACGAGTTCATGCGCCTGGCAGTCAAGACCACCATGGTCTGCTCCAACCCCGCGTTTGCTAACCACCGCATCCACAAAGAGACCTACCCTGGCGAGTATACCGTCGTAAGCTGCTACAACGTCCTTCCTATGGGCGGCGGCGCTTACACTTTGAGCCGCGTTCTTCTCCCTGGCCTTGCAAAGCTCGCAACCAACGTTGACGACTTCATGAACAACCTGCTGCCAACCGCAACCGGCGAGGTTTTGAACTTCATGAACGAGCGCGTCCGCTTTATTGTTGAGGATTCCAACTTCTTTGAGACCAGCTTCCTGGCTAAGGAAGGCCTCATTTCTCGCGAGCGCTTCTGCGGCATGTTTGGCGTTGCCGGCATGAGCGAGTGCGTCGCTGAGCTGCTGCACCTTGATAGCAGCCGCACTTACGGCAAGGATGACGAGGCCAACGAGCTGGCCGACAAGATCATGGTCAAGATTGCCGACCAGGTCAACAGCTTTGACGCTGTTTACTCCGAGGTCTTTGGCGGCCGCTTCACTCTGCACGCACAGGCTGGCTTCTCCGATCAGCAGGGCGTTACCCCTGGTGTCCGCATCAAGGTTGGCGACGAGCCTGCAAACCTCTATGACCACATTCGCCACAGCGCACGTATGCACCGCTTCTTCAACAGCGGCGTCTCCGACATTTTCCCAGCTGAGCCAACTGCTGAGCGCAACCCAGACGCTGTCGTTGACGTGGTCAAGGCCGCATTCTCCATCGACGACAAGTACCTCTCGTTCTATAGCTCTGAGGGTGACCTGGTCCGCATTACCGGCTTTTTGGCTAAGCGTTCCGAGATGAAGAAGTTCCAGTCCGGCGACGTTGTTCTTCAGGACACCGCTCACGACGGTCTGGGCAACTTCACCGCTAACCACCTTGCCGACCGCAAGGTTCGCATGAGCGACTAGCGAGAAGAGCTGCGCAATCGTGACCTTCACTGCAACAGAAACAACTTTGGGAGTAACACGCGCCGAAGCATCGCGTCCCGCGACCGCAAGCACCGCGTCACCGCAACCTGTGGCATCGCGCGACGAAGCAACCAATTCAGGAGCAGCACATCCAACCGGGTGTGTTGCTCCTGTCAATAAGATCATTCCCTTCTCGCTGGTAGATGGCCCAGGAAGCCGAACCGCCGTCTTCCTCCAAGGCTGCAACATTCGCTGTGCCTACTGCCACAACCCCGAGACCCAGGTAGAGTGCATCTCCTGCCAGGCGTGCGTCAAACCATGCCCAGCTCACGCCCTGTCTGTGGCTGACGGAAAAGTTGTGTGGGACAACTCCATCTGCATCAACTGCGACAACTGCATCAAGGTTTGCCAGCACAAATCCACTCCGAAGATTGAGCTGCTCAGCGCTCGCGAGGTGGCCGACCGCTGCATTTCCAACATGCCGTTCATTCGCGGAATCACCACTTCGGGCGGCGAATGCATGCTCCGTCCCGACTTCCTCTACGAGCTCTTCACCTACTGCAGCGCGGCCGGCCTGAGCTGCCTCATCGACTCAAATGGCACCATCGACTTCACCGAGTATCGCGACCTGCTGGCCCTCTCAGCCGGCGTCATGCTTGACGTAAAGGCTTGGGACGATCAGTGGTTTGAGCATCTGACCGGCGAGAATGGCGTCACGGTCCGCAAAAACCTTGCGTTTTTGGCCGAGCAAAACAAGCTGGAAGAGGTCCGCGTCATCGTGACCGAAGGCTGGAACGACGCCGAAGCCGCGGTTGACGGCATTGCCTCAACCCTTGGCGAGAAGGTCAGTCAGACGCGCATTCGCCTCATGAAGTTCAGGCGTTTTGGCGTGCGCGGACCGATGGAGAACTCCCCTTCTCCAAGCGACGAACGCATGCAGGCAATTGAGTCGCAGGCCCGCAACCTGGGCTTTGGCGAGGTTGTCGTCAGCTAGTTGACGCGGCGGCGCGGACTACGACTCACACGGGTTTCTCGCCACAATTCAAGCCGCAGCTCTCACGGGTTTCTCGCCAGTTTCTGCGCTTTTTCATTGCAGCAAATAACGACCTCGCAGCACATGCCACGAGGTCGTTTTCATTTATCTATCAGTGAGGCGCCGGTTCAGCAAACTCCAGCTCAACGAGTTATTCGGTGACGATAGCAATTCCGCTGGAGCAGCCCAGACGATCAGCGCCCGCCGCGACCATTGCCTCTGCGTCAGCCTTATTATGAATGCCGCCAGCAGCCTTGACCTTGCAAGTGTCGCCGACAGTCTGCTTCATCAGAGCAACGTCGTGAACAGTTGCGCCGCCGGTGCTAAAGCCGGTACTTGTCTTAACGAACGCGGCTCCGGCAGCCATGCAATCCTTGCAAGCACGAACGATCTGCTCGTCGTCAAGGAGGCAGCACTCCAGGATTACCTTTACTGGCACGGAGCCGGCAGCCTCTACAACAGCCTTGATATCAGCAATAACGTAATCGTCGTCTCCCGCGACCAGGTGTCCGCCGTTGATGACCATGTCGATTTCGGTGGTGCCGTCGTCGACGCTCTGCTTGGCCTCGGCGACCTTAGCTGCAGTTGAAGCTGCGCCCAGAGGGAAACCGATGCAGGAAGTGATGCCAACTCCGGAGCCCTCGAGCTCGGCGTGAGCCAGGGAAACCCAGCAAGAATTGATAGCGACGGTTGCAAACTTGTACTGCTTTGCCTCGGCGCAAAGTTTCTTGATGTCCTCAGCGGTTGCGTTTTGCTTCAAGTTTGTGTGGTCGATAAGGCCGTTGACTTCCACGATTTTCTCCTTCTGGCTGTACGTTATGAGTGATTTGTGCCTCTCTATTGTACGGCAAGCACGACGTAAAAGATGCAACTACCTGGTTTTGCTATCCAGCTTAACTACCTGGCCGAGTTATCTGGCATAACTACCTGGCATAACTACTTGGCTTTGAATAGCCGCATCCACAGTGCTCGCTGACGATTTTCAAGATCAGTAATAGTTGTGTCACGTGCGACTATTCCTGCAGACTCTCGAATCTGACGGACCAAACCTTGAACGCTTGAGAAGCTTTTAAGCATCTCTCCAGAAACCGAAAAATGTGGACATTGCACGCCCGTTACCAGCTCGTTTTCTCTGTCCAAGTCTCGCATGACTCTTTGGCCGCCAGCGTGCGTTACCGCTGGATCATAATCTAGCAGCACCGTCGCTTGCTTCTTTCTTTTATCCTTGAGCTGAATGGTTAAGTCAGGAATTCGAGTGATTTTCTCGCCATATCGATTTTCCAGCTCGATTGGCCTATTGAGCTCGACAGTACCCAAGTTAAAGCCACCAAGGTTATACGGGAGGCACAATAGCAGCGCAAGCGAAGCTTCTCGGGGCGACCGAGCTTTCTCTACGATGTGCTGAAGCGCTCGTTTAGCTGGGATGATGCCACGCTTTCTTCCTTGCGTGGAAAGAAACTTTGCGATTGCAGCACGATTTGTCAGAGGGCCATTTTGGCGTTGCGAAACTCCACCATGGCCATCCTGATTCA
This sequence comes from uncultured Atopobium sp., assembly GCA_963548345.1. Classification (GTDB taxonomy): domain Bacteria; phylum Actinomycetota; class Coriobacteriia; order Coriobacteriales; family Atopobiaceae; genus Lancefieldella. The sequence goes on from CAUUUQ010000003.1 coordinate 12,656, forward strand.
AAAAATAATCGGAACACAAGGCACTACCTGCAAGGATTGTTCCAATAAAATCAAGCTTTGAAGCAATCTGCAAATAAGTGAATTCTGGAGAAGTAATAAATCCTTTTAAGTCAGCACCTATAGGCAGGAGCGACGATGGCGAAACCTTTGAATTACAGATGTGAAGCGTAGCGTGCTGTTTTGCAAATGTGGAATTCACATCATTAATAAGCAGGTCAACCTTGCCTTTAGGCTCCTGGTGAAGACGCATGCCTTGTATTTCTGGAAGGTGTCCATAGTAGGCAGCAAGCTCTCGTTCAGTCGATACTCCCGGAGCTGATTCAGGAACAAGTGGCGCTCTGACCATAGCATTTGATGCCGGCAGCGAATCAAATGGCCTAGAGGAACTCATCAATAAATTAAACGCTGAAAAGTACGAAAGACAGTAATCCATAGCACTCCTTCGCGAAAAAAGTATGAATTCCATACCCGGAAATGGCGCAAGTAATCTGACCGATTTGAAATCACACAGGAAATCTGTGCAAGATTTGTTGTTCTAGCATCCTCCCGGAGGCTTGCCGTGCAATTTCACTGGTCGACTTTCAAAATTCTGCATAATTACACTATTAAATTCATTTCTATGAATACGTAATTTTTGATCTCAAAATTATGTGCCGAAAAAGGTAAAAAACCCGTTTAGTTGGGGATGAAAATTTAAAATTGGCCGATTTAACCCCAACTAAGACGATTTTTTACCGCGCCAAAAACTTTTATCTGGGCAAACACTGTATGCAGAAAAATGAAAACCCCAACTAAACGGATTTTTTACCACTTTGATGTGAATTGTGGTGTTCTTTGATCCCGATGCACTTTTTGCGCACGTTACCTGCACGTCGCCGTGACTGCCCGCACACGTATCCACGCACGTTACCAGCCCGTCGATGTGCCCGCCTGCACTTGCCCACCTGCAAGCCTGCCGTCGACCTGCACGCCCGCTGTCGACCTACGTAAAAAAGCCTGGTAGCGGAACGCTATCAGGCTTTTAGCGAAGCTAAGTCTCTAAGCTAGATTTTAGAACTCGACAGGAAGATCGAAGTAGACGCACTTAAGCAGCTGCTCCATCTCCTCCTGGGTAGGTTTGCGTGGGTTGGAAAGGGTGCAAGCGTCCTCGATAGCAAGGCGAGCAACCTCTGGAGCCTTCTCGAAGAACTCCTTCTCATCAATGATGGAGGTCTCGGACTTGGTTCCGCCCTCGCCGTAGTTCTTGATGCCCTGTGGGATATCAAGAGCGTCGTTGATGTCGCGAATCTTCTGAACAAGTGCCTCTACCAGCTCGTCCTCAGTATTGCCCTCAAGGTGCAGGATCTCCTTAGCAATGAATGCATAACGAGCCTTTGCACGCTCGTCACGAGCGTTGAACTGAATGACCTTGCCCAGATACATAGCGTTTGCGCAGCCGTGAATGATGTGGCCACCGGAGAATGCTGCGCCGGTCTTGTGAGCCATAGAGTGAACAATGCCCAGAAGGCCAGAGGAGAATGCAATACCAGCAATGCACTGTGCGTCATGCATGTGCTGACGTGCCTCTTTGTCGCCCTTGTAGGACTTTGGCAGCCACTCGACAATCTCGCGGATTGCGTGCAGAGCGTCGCCGTCGGTGTACATGGAAGCAACGGTAGAAACGTATGCCTCGATAGCGTGAGTCAGTGCGTCCATACCAGTGTGAGCAACAAGCTTAACAGGCATGCCGTAAGTGAGCTCAGGGTCAACAATTGCGACGTCAGGGGTAATCTGGAAGTCAGCGATTGGGTACTTAACGCCCTTCTGGTAATCGGTAATGATGGAGAATGCGGTTACCTCAGTTGCGGTACCGGAGGTAGAAGAAATTGCGCAGAAGTGAGCCTTGGTGCGGAGCTCAGGCAGACCAAAGACCTTGCACATGTCCTCAAACGTGGTCTCAGGATACTCGTACTTGATCCACATAGCCTTAGCTGCGTCGATTGGGGAGCCGCCACCGATAGCAATGATCCAGTCTGGCTGGAACTCACTCATCTTAGCAGCGCCGCTCATAACGGTCTCGACGGAAGGATCGGACTCGACGCCCTCAATGTGAGCAACCTCAAAACCTGCGGACTTGAGGTCATTCTCGATGTCATCAAGGAAGCCGCCGCGACGCATGGAGCTACCGCCGGAAACGATGACTGCCCTCTTACCCTTGAGGTTCTTAACCTCGTGACGAGCACCCTCGCCAAAATACAGATCGCGTGGATTAGTAAAACGTCCCATAAAACCTCTCCTTAACTATGTGCCGCTTCCCTAAGCGGCTAGCGAAGCCATTCTTCGCAATTACTTCTTCTCAACATTTCTATATTAGCTCATTTTGGGCCTCTGTACCAAAATGAATGTGCCATTTTATGCAATATCGTTCAGAATTTATGCACCCCTCTGGCGAGAAACCCGTCCACTTCAAACATTTCCGTCTGCCGTTCACAATCTTCTTACGACGCTCGCGGACTTGCCCCGCACACCCAAATAACCTGCGATATCATTACGTAAGAGAGAAAGGAATCTCGTGGCGTTTGACCCAGTAAAAGAAGACTACCAGCGGCTTATCCTCCGCTTTGCTCGTACGCAAGTTGGCGACGAGGACAGCATTGCCACGCTGATGAAGGACTTCAACTGGCGATTCTCCAACGACCGCGATTCTCTCCCCCAAACAGACGAAGACCGCGCGTTCAACCTGGTTGCTCAGGAGGCCGAAATTGTTGATTATCGCCTGCCGTTTGTCGAAGAATCTCAGGCGCAGGCCCTTATCGATCAGGGAAAACGCCTCCTCAATCAGGCAATTCAGCTGGACCCCAACTGTTTTGACGCTCAGCGCATGCTCCACGCCTCAAATAGCAGGCTTTTTGACGCTTACTATCAGTTCCTTGTGGAGAAGCTCCCCCAGGTAGAAGCCGCGTGCTACCAGAAGGCGCAAGAGTCCTCGCAGGGACTCCCTGCCGAGCAGGCAGAACTTGCCCAGAGGCTGGCAATCAACCCCTATAAGCGCTGGTTAGCGACGCTTTCTTCTCGCGCGCTTATCTGCGGTCGAAACAAAGATGCCATCGCATATGGCGAGAAACTCCTGGAACTTGACGCTGCGGACGCAGCCGATGCTCGTTTTACGCTTGCACTCGCATACGCAAAACTCGAGGACGAAGACGCCCTCGACAACCTTATGGACCAGTACCGCAAGCTAGATCCGCCTCGTGGGGCAGATGACCCGTGGATTTTGCTGGCTCGCTTGGCTATACACTTCAAGAAGCGTGAGTTGGTTGAAGCGGAACACTACCTTGACCTGCTGATTGAGCGCTATCCGGAGGCAACGCTTTGTTGCTTTGTGCAGAAAGATTTGCCCGAGGGAGAGTTCTCTCGCCTCAACGTGCTTCCCTACTCTGAGGACGAGCTCATCATTGCCATTGCAGAAGCATCTGTGTTGCTGCAAGAAGGAAATGACCTGATAGGACGCGGTGTTCTTGGTCGTTGGCTTGCAGATCAAGTTAGGGCGAGAGACCCTAAGACCGTTGAACTTGCAGAAAAAGAGCTGCAGATGCAGGCAAATGCTTTGTTCGCTTCGGCAGATTCGTTTCCTGATGGTCCGGGCGCCGCTCCTGACGGCCCGGTCGGCCCCGGCTTCCCTGACGGCCCCGGCTTCCCCGGAGGCCCCGCTGGTCCGTGGTCAAATGGACCGCATAGTGACGGGCCAAATAACCCACACTCAGGTGGTGATGCCAAGTGATAAAGCATTCCGCTAACGACATGGCCAGCGAGCAGGTAGACCGTCTGGTAGCTAAGTGCGCGCAAGAGAAGAACATCGTCTCTGAAGCTGCTCTCTATGAGTTGAAACTTGCGGTAGAAGCTTCGCCTGAAGACTTTATTGCTGACGAAGAAGAAAAGGCTTTCGCACAATACGTCAACGTCATTGGCAAGTATCAGGCTGGAATTACTAAAGAAATTGATTCCGATGCTGACTTCTTTGCAAGTCGCATGGACCTGCTTAACCTTTTGCATAATCAGATGACAAATATTATTGAAAACCAAGCTCTTGCTAACACAAGCATCAATCTTGAAGCACAGCGAATTCTTGCGCAGATCTCCAACAATCATCCTGCAGCAATCCTCAACGACCTACTTGACCTGCAAAAAGAATTTGACCCTATCTTTAGGCCAAAACTAGAGCAAGCAAAGAAAGCTCACGGCGATGCTTGGACCTGCGCTGAAGCTCGACCACTTTTGCGCCTCTACGCACAGATTGCCCAGGTAGCAACAGATTGCGCCTGTTTCAAGCTCTCCAAAAAAGCCTGTGAAGATCTTCTGTTCTTCTCGCCAACAGATTTGCTGGGTGCGCGTTTTACCTTGGCATATGTTCTTGCTCGCCTGGAAGATGAGGAAGGGCTCCACAAGCTTGATGAGGATTGCGGATATCAATCAAATGCCTGGATGCGACTTGCGTTTACGCTGTTGTTCTTCAAGTTGAATCGCATGTCCGCGGCAAAGCGCGCGCTGAAGGGCTTTGTTAACCTCGGCGAGGGAGCGGCATATGCACTGCTCAGGCCATCTTTTGTTGATCTCTACATTCCGTGCAGAATTAATTTCACACCTGATACGTTTGCCGAGAACGTTATCGCAGTTCACGAGGCCGAGGCGATTATCGCTGACGTACCGGAATTTATTTCATGGGCAGAATCGGTGCCTGGCGTAACTCAGAGCGCTCGCGACTACGCGTTTAAGGCCGGACTGGACTGGTGGGAAAACGAAGAATAGATGTAAGCTCAAAATCAGCTCGTTTAGCACTAGAAATCTGCAGCAACTTTGATATACTTTTTCTTCGCGTCCCCATCGTCTAACGGTTAGGACATCGCCCTTTCAAGGCGGCAATACGGGTTCGATTCCCGTTGGGGGCACCATAGAACGCAAATCCCAAGGCAGCGCATGCTCCCTTGGGTTTTTGTTTTATTGGACCTCTATTTAACAGTTGGCGAGAAGGACCTTTTGTAGACTCTCAACCGACAGTCCTGCACGCGCGAGAATGTTGTGGTGAACGTCTGCCTCAAGATACGTATCAGGCATGCCCAAACGTATTACCTGCGGACATGCACCTGAAGCGCTGAGCTGCTCGACAACTGCACTGCCGAATCCACCCAAAATGCTGTGCTCTTCAACGGTAATAATCACGTCAGAATGCTGACAGATTTCCGTCAGAGAAGCGCCAAGCGGTTTGATATTCGATACTCCGTAGACCTCGATGTTCGTCCGAACGAGAACATCATCCTGCTCTGCAGCTCGCTGAGCCGCCTCGATAACTCGGCTGGTTATCGCACCTGTTGTAAGAACGATTACGCGCTTAGGCTGAGTGGCGGCTGTGGCTTCGGTAGCCGCTGCTTCGGGCGTCGCTGCGCCGTCTGCGACTGCTGGGTCCACCGTGTCCGCCGCGCCAGCTGACTCAAAGAGTTTCTCGACACCAGAGTCATCAAAAACGTAACCATCTGGATGCAGATTGACGCCATCGCACGAGGTCATACGCACATAAGCTGGTCGTGGATGCCTTGCAAGCTCTATGAGCGTTGCGGCAAGCTGCGCGTTATCAACCGGATTGAACACGGAAAGTCCCGGGATGGTCCTGGTAACCGCAATATCTTCCACCGCCATGTGAGATGGTCCTGTAGCTGCGGATTCGCAACCAGCAGCAACACCCACAAGCACCACGGGCGACTTCATCATGCCAAGGTTGACGCGAATCTGATCAAGCGTTCGTGAGGTCAAAAACGTGGCATAGCACGGCGCAAAAACGTGGAAGCCCTCATTTGCGCAGGCAGATGCCACTTCAATAAGGTTTTGTTCCGCAATTCCGCACTGAATGTAGCCGTCTGGCCTAAGCTCTCGGAAGCGGTCCAAGTTCAGACGACGACCATAGTCGGCCACAGCAACAGTTAGCAGCTCATCGTCCTCGGCAAGCTTACCCATAACCCAGCCGAACACTTCTTTTGTATTCATACCCGCAAGCAACTGTGACTCTTCCGCAGAAATTTGCGCTGGCTGCAACGATGTATCTAGCATGAGCATGCCTCCTCTGCGACTTTCAGATCAAGCAATGCCTGCTCATAGAGGTCATCCGTCACACATGCGTCGTGGAACGAGACGTTATTCTCGGCAAATGAAAGTCCCTTGCCCTTGATGGTGTGCGCGATAATCGCACGAGGCCTGGAAGTTTGCTGCTTCAATGCGTCGTACAACGCAAGCACATCATGGCCATCTACCTCGACGGACTCAAAACCAAACGCATCAAACTTTCTTGCAATTGACCCGGTGTCCAAAATGGACGCGCAAGGGCCGTCCAGCTGCATGCGGTTCTGGTCAACAATGACCGTCACGTTGGAGAGCTGGTTGTGACCGATAAACGCGGCGCTCTCCCAAATGGAGCCCTCGTCGCACTCGCCGTCGCCCACAATACAAAAAACGCGAGAAGAAAGATCTTTTCTGCGAAGGCTTAATCCCAGGCCAGCGGCGTAGCCCAAACCCATTCCAAGGCTGCCGCCAGAGATTTCAAAGCCACGCTGAGGATCTCGCAGTGGATGCTTAAAGAGAACAGCATCGGGCCCAAAAACTCCGCGGTCGATATCTTCTTGAGAGATCATTCCTGCACGTAGAAGAGCTGGGAACAGCGCCAGCGATGTATGAGCCTTAGAGAGAATCAAGCGATCTCTAAGCTCCCACTCGCAATCCCTGAGACCCACCTGCATGACCTTGCTCAAAAGTACGGAGACAATGTCTGCCACGGAACACGCACCGCCAATGTGAAATGGCGTTGAGCTGTAGCGATGTGCCAGCTCGATGATACCTCGACGCACCTCTAGCGCTTCGTGACGCAGATAAAACTCAAGCTGCGCGCGCTGATCAGAGTCTATTTCTGTAGAAGTCGGCGATGCGTCCACGTGCTCTGACTGGCGAACAGAAGAGATGTCCAGAGGCCCCATAGAGCCATCTACCTGCTCAGATACGCCAACAACACTCTGATGTGGAGCAAGCCAAGTCTGACTCCACTCAATACAATTGCCATCGGACAGCTCAATTACCTGCTCAAGTACAAGCAAAGCCTCGTTTGGAGAACATTGCAGGTAGTCGGCATGATCTTTGCCTGCAATTTGCGACTGATAGCGCATGCGAGAGCGCGCAATCTCTTTTTGAGAAGTTCTTTCAACCGCGTCAAAGAGCGACTCATTCTCAAAGTCTGCCTCTTCAAGCTGCGGACAAACAAGCAGGTTGGACCACGATTCCTGGCATACCACCGGCCTATCCGAGACACTCCTGACACGACGTAAAAAGAGCACGTCAGAGCCAATTGGAATCTCCAGGTGCTCGGCAACGGCTTGATCTGCAGGAACTACCTGCTTAAAGAGGACTTCAGTTCGATACTCAAAGCCGCCATCTCTGAGTGCGGCTGCAAATGAAAGCACGGTATTTCCCGCCGCATGTCGGACGGTGTTAGAAATAACCTGCGTTGCTCGACCCTTTTGAGTAAGCAGCAAACCCTCTTTGACCAGGGATTGAATGGCTTTTCTGATGGTTCCTCGGCTAACACCATACTGCGTCATGAATTCGGCCTCAGACGGAATGTACGTTCCCGCCTTCCAGTCTTCTGACAGAATTTTGACACGCATCAAATCTGACAGCTGAACATGAAGAGGTGTAGCAGACGACGTATTAAGTCCTCCCCTGACCTGCGGAGATAGTGACTCTAGTGATTCGTTCTCAGAAACTAAAACCGGAAAAACTCCTGTCTCAAATGACATAGGTCCTCCGAAGTGAGTAAGAAATTAGTCATGCATACGTTAGGTACAAGACAAGTAGTATACAAGTTTCTGAAAGAGAACAGAATAGGAGTTATGCGTCTTTTCATCTGTTATAACGCCACTTGAATTTAAAAGCTCTATTTACTGATCGATAGAAAGAGAAGACTTATTCATAGCTTCTCCTTATGAAAAAAGCGGCTACACGATGGCAACCGCTTTTCGGTCTCGGTTCCGTAGAATGTCAACGAGACGTATCACTAACAATAATCTGAACATTAATTTATTCTGCAACAAAAGTGGTAGGGGCGGCGGGACTCGAACCCGCAAGACCGAAGTCGAGGGATTTTAAGTCCCCTGCGTCTGCCAATTCCGCCACGCCCCCGGATATGTCTAGCTATTATGCCACTACTTTTAATTCAGCGGGCGCAAAATTGGCTGCCAAATCACAGGCGACTGCTTTCCCTGGTGAACGGCAGCGGCAGTTATCACCAGGCCAAAGAGCAAATCACTCTCGCTTACTACAAGGTGTTTAAAGCCTGAATTTTTCATCAATTCTGCAAGCAAAATAGTTCCCGCAAGCATGACGGGCGCGCGTTTTGCCTGAAGTCCCGTTATGTCTTCTCGCTCCTTTAGCGTTTTGCTGGCGAGAAGCCTCTCTATCTGCAACACCTCGTCAAGCGAAATGTGGTTGAGGTGCACCTTTGACGGGTCGTACGGGTCAAGATAATCCCTGATGGCAATGAGGCTGGTTGCGGTTCCGCCGACGCCAATCAAAAGCTCTGGTGCTGCACACTGCTGCTGAGCTCGGCCAATAGCCTCAGACATCATCTGGGCTGCCATTTGGTGAGCTCCATCAATGTCCTCAGCTGATGGGTGATCTGCCGATAGGTTAAAACGCTCAGTCAGGCGCCTGCAACCAAGGTCAACGGATTCGACAAAGTTGATGTCGAGCTGCTGGCCCGCCAGCGTGCCAACGACCAGCTCAGTTGAGCCGCCGCCGCTGTCGGCAACAAGAATGCGATGATTCTCAAAATCATGAGAGACGCCCAAAAATGTGAGCGCACCTTCAATCTCACCTGGAATAATCATGGGCTCAAGTCCCAGCGAGGCTAGACCCATTCCCAGATCAGGAGCATTTTCTGCATCGCGAGCGGCGCTTGTGAGCGTGCATACAACCGCCTCAGCGCCCTCTTTTCTCGCATGGTCAACGTAGGAAGAAACGCAACCAACGCATCGATGAATTGCCTCAGGTAACAGGCGTTTTGTTTTATCAACGCCTTCGCCCAAGTTGACAATCTCGGTGTATTTAGCCATGCGAATGACGCGACCGTCCTCTACCTGCGCAAGCGCAAGTCGAGCGGTTACGGTTCCAATATCAATTGCAGCTAGAAGCATTAGTGTGAGTTCCCACTATCAGACTTTGAGTTTTCGGCGCCGGATCCCTCAGAAGAGCCACCCTCACCGGAGTTTTTCTCCTCATGAGACTCCCCTGGAGCAGGCGCAGACGTAGGATCGTCAGAGTTTGCGCTCTTAGGGGCCTCAGTATTGCCGGAATCGCCTGGAGTGAAACCAAAAACAAAGTCTCCCACCTTGATGTACCAAGGATAATCAGGGCGCTGAACGGTATTCTCGTCCTTCTTCTTATCAAGGCCCTCTACCCGCGCAGATTCCTCGCCGCCAGAAACTAGGCCCTGCTTATGGGCCTCATCGATGATGCCCTCTTTTGTCTGCAGACCCTGAACCTCGGACTCAAGACGTTTTTGATCTTCCTCAAGCTTCTGCTGATTTAGCAGCAACTCGTCATGCTCGCGAACAGCGTGGTAGTAGCCGCGAATTGGCGGATACAAACCCACAAGCAGGAAGATTACAACGCCGAGAAACACAACAAGCTTGGTGTGGTTACGTGCAAAATCAAGCGCGTTGTCTTTAAGCTCTACCAAAGAAGCTACGCTGAACTGCGGTTTATTTGTTCTTTCAGACTTCTGACCGCGCTCGGAACTTTGGCCTCGCTCAGGCCTCTGTCCGTGCTCGGACCTCTGACCTCGCTCAGGCCTCTGCGTCCTATCAATTTTTTGAACAGGAGCAGTTCTTTTAGGCTTTGTGTCCCTGGAACTTTTCTGAGAAGAAGTGTCTTTTGAAGCCGCAGCGTCTTTTGGGGCTGTCGCAGGCTTTTCAGACTCAACTGCATTTGATTCAGATTTGGACTTCTTATCTACCTGGGGTTTCTCGGACTTTTTAGATGGAAATATTTTGAGAGCACCAGAGGTGTGCTCCGCGGCAGCCTCTTTAAGAGGCTCGACGGAACGCTTGGTGGGCGTTGTTTTTCTTTTTGTACCACTCTTTTTAGTGGTGTCTTGACTCATCACGGATCTCATTTCTGGTTTGTTTGGTGATGCGTCGCAACAAATTGCAACATCTTTATTATGGCAGAGGCAGCGCCGCTAGCCCTGCCTCAGTTTAGAATTTCATCGTTTCAGCGAATAGAAGTCATCAGCTTAGCGACAAATCATGTGCCCTGCAACGTGGTTGGTGCAGCTCATTTGCGCAGGTCATCTACGCAGTTCATTTACGCATCAAGATGACGTTTTGCTTCTTGCCACAAATCTTCTTGAAGCTCGGGTTTCTCGTCAAGAGAAAAGCCTCTTTCAGCAGCGGCTTTCTCCATGTACGACCAGCGAGCGCGGAACTTCCTACAGGCACTCATCAGCGCTTCTTCCGCGTCAACGCCTTCCCAGCGAGCAACGTTTATCAGTGCAAACAAAATGTCGCCGAACTCGTCCGTTTTCTGCTGCGTTCCTGACGCCTCAGCGTCAAACTCCGCGCGCTCCTCGGCAACCTTGTCCCACACGTCGTTGACAGACGCCCACTCAAAGCCCATCTTTGCAGCACGCTTTGAGATCTTCTGAGCTTGCATGAGCGCAGGTAGAGACTGTGGGACCGAGTCGAGAAGACCCTCGGTGTGCACGGTATCTTCCGCGCTGACGCGCTCCTCAGCCTTGACGCTCTCCCACACGTCCAAGACGGCCGCAGCCGACGACGTTGAGCCAGCTTCTGGCCCAAACACGTGCGGATGCCTGCGAACCAGCTTCTGGTTGAGCGCTCGACAGACGTCGTCGATGTCGAAGCCCGCCGTGCCAGCGCCTGCTGCACCGTCCGCGCCGCTATCCGCCTCAATCTGCGAGTGAAGAACTACCTGTTCAAGCACATCGCCAAGCTCTTCCTCAAGATGCTCGGGAGAACCCTCAGCAATGGCCTCAACCGCCTCGTAGGCCTCCTCAATCATGTTCTTCGAGATGGACTGATGTGTCTGCTCCTTATCCCAAGGGCAGCCATCCTCCTGACGAAGACGCCAAATGGTTCTCACCAGGCGATCAAACTCCGGATGCGTCTGTGGTGCGCCAGGGCGGGCCTTTGTTTCTTCATCAACTGCAGCTGCTAGCTGGGCGATCTTCTCGTCAGATGTCATGTAATTTATTGCTCCTCGGGATACAGGAAATTCCAGTCGTTACGCAGGCCGGTCATGAGCTCCATAACGTCCTTTGAGACCTCAAGCTGCACCTGAGCAGAAACGTCTCCTGAAACAGCAGCTTCTAGATCTGCCAGCACGTATGCCAGCGCGTCAGCCGTGCGTCCTACCTGGACTTGCTCCTGTTTGCCGTCGTCAGTCCACGTAATTGTGGCAACGTCGGCGCGTGGGTACTCCATAATCTCAATGAAGGCTTTATCAGCGGAAATCATAGCTCGTTTTGGCTGCTTGGAATGAAGCGTCAGCGCCAGAACAACCATCTGGCCCTCAGCGTTTCTGAGCAAAATGCCGTCCGTCTGATCAACGCCGGTAGGGGCCGGATTCATCATAGAGAGCACGTCATGAGGCTGGCTCTTCAAGAAAAGACGGGCCAGCGTCAGCGAATAGACGCCAATGTCCAAAAGAGCGCCACCGGCAAGTTTGGGATTGAAGAAGCGATTCTCCATGTCAAACTCTTTGTAGCTGCCAAAATTCTCCTGAATCAGGTTGACTGGACCAAACTCGCCAGCCTCCACGCGGCTAACCAGCTCTTTGTAGAGTGGCATGTGCAAAATGGTACAGGCGTCCATGAGCTGAACGCCGTTTTGACGAGCAAGTACTTCGGCCTCAAGCAGCTCAGCCGAATTGAGCGTAATGGACTTCTCGCACAGAACATGCTTGCCCGCCTGAAGTGCTTTGCGCAGGTAGATGATGTGCGTATTGTGAGGCGTGGTCAGGTACACCGCGTCAATCTCGTCGCTGGCGAGAAGATCGTCGATGCTGTCATACACGCGCTTGACGTGGTGTTTTTGTGCAAACGCGACGGCCTTTTCCTGTGTCCTGTTGGCCACGCCGTCAATGGTTCTACCAACCGAAGCCAGCGCCTCTGCCATCTGATTTGCAATAACTCCGCAGCCAATAACACCCCACCTGAGGTGTGATGCGGTAAAGATTGTGTCCACAGAGCTCGCAGTATCCTGCGCGGCGCTCGTGGTCCCCGCAGCGCTCGCAGCGTTCTGCGACGTTTGACCTGCTGTTTGGCTCATATTTACTCCTCAACCTCGTCGTCGCCACCAAGCTCTTCCAGAACTCCTAAAGCAGCTGGCATCAACTGCTCTTCATTTCGGTGGAACGGATACGCCAGTTTATGCGTCTTTGGATACACAATAGCACCGCGACCCTTCAACTTGAGGGCTTGTTCGCGAGGAATTTCTACACCCAGATATACCAGGCGCCCATTTGTTAGACTCACTGACGTTGCGCCCAAACGCTGCGCGCGGATGCGCACGCGGGCACGATCAAACAAGTTCTTACCCGCAAGCGGCAGGGCTCCAAAGCTATTCTCGGTATCTTGCTGAAGCGCATCCACATCGGAAAGCTCTGTAGCTGCAGCAAGACGACGGTACACCAGAACGCGTCGATCAACCTCTGGCAGATAGTCCTCATCAAGATAGAAATCTGCAGGTAGATTGATGGTAACTTCAGCTTGTTCCAACTCAGCGGACTCACCGCGAGCCTCAGCAACTGCCTCGCCCAGCATCTGCGTAAAGAGGTCAAAACCAACGCTGGAAAGGTTTCCGTGCTGCTCAGCACCCATAAGGGAGCCCGCGCCTCTAATCTCCAGGTCACGCATAGCAATGCGCATGCCGCTGCCCAGGTCCTGGAACTCGTTGATTGCCGTCAAGCGCTCGGTAGCCTCTTCTGTGAGCGGCAACTCCGCCGGGAACATAAAGTACGCATATGCCTGCTGTCTACCGCGACCAACACGGCCCTTGAGCTGGTACAACTGAGCCAGTCCCAAACGCTGAGAGTCCTCAATAATCAGCGTGTTAGTGTGCGAGTTATCAATGCCGGACTCAATAATGGTGGTGGCCACTAAAACGTCAATCTCGTGCTCCTGGAAGGCGAGCATGACGTTCTCTACCTCGCGAGCGCTCATCTGACCGTGAGCCACACCCACGCGAGCCTCTGGAGCCGCCTCCTCCACGCGAGCCACCGCTTCATCAATAGTGGTCACGCGGTTGGACACGTAATACACCTGTCCTTCTCGCTCCAGCTCACTTCTAATAGCTGCGGAAACAAGATCCGGGTTGTACTCGCCCACCATTACCTGAACAGGCTTTCTGCCAGGCGGTGGCGTCAGAATCAGGCTCATGTCACGAACGCCGCTCATGGCCATCTGCATGGTGCGCGGAATAGGTGTTGCCGAAAGTGTCAGCACGTCTACCTGCTCGCGCATGTTTTTGAGCTGCTCTTTGTGCTGTACGCCAAAGCGCTGCTCTTCGTCGATGATAACCAGGCCTAAGTCGTGCGGATTGACGTCAGCTGAGAGCAACCTATGAGTTCCTACCAGCACATCTACGGTTCCGTCCGCAAATCCCTCAAGCGCTTTTTTCTGCTGAGCAGGCGTAACAAAACGCGAAAGCACGCTTACCTTCAAATCAAACGGAGCAAATCGCGAGAAAAACGTCTCGTAGTGTTGCTGAGCCAAGATGGTGGTTGGGCACAAAATCATAACCTGACGTGCATCCTGACACGCCTTAAACGCAGCTCGAAGCGCCACCTCTGTCTTACCAAAGCCCACGTCACCGCAAAGCAAGCGGTCCATTGGCTTGCGCGCTTCCATGTCCAGCTTAATGTCTGCAACAGCGCTTTCTTGGTCTGGCGTCAGCTGATACGGGAAGCTGGACTCCATCTCTTCCTGAGCAGGAGTATCCAGTGAAAACGCGTAGCCCGGCACTGAAGCGCGACGTGTGTAGAGGTCTACTAGGTCAAATGCCAGTTTCTTGGCGGACTTTCTTGCCTTATTAGTGGCTCGCGACCAATCTGCCGTGTTGAGCCTGGTCAGACGCGGATTGTTGCCGTCGGGTCCCACATAGCGTGTGATGCGGTCAACCTGCTCCAGGGGCACATAGAGTTTATCGTCATTGGCATACTCAAGCAGGAAGTAATCACGCTCTCTACCTGCAACTTCTTGACGCACAATAGCGGTAAAGTGCGCAATACCGTGCGTTGCGTGGACAACGTAGTCGCCCGGCTTAAACGGGAACGTCACCGTTGTGGGGTCAATACGTTTAGAGCGTTTCTTGTTGCGCGCACTTCTGGCCGTCAAGTCCGAGACAGAAAGCACTGCTAGATTAGCTGTTGGAATGATGATTCCCGCAGGAACGGGCGCATCGGTAAACGTGACGCGACCACGCTTGAGTGGTGCGTAGGCACCGTTTTGATCGGGCTCGTTTTCAAGAGCCGTTCCCAGCGACTCCTCAAACGGAATGGACTCGTCCGAAAAAAGCAGCTTAAGATGCTCTCGAGCAGCACGGTCTGGAACCGCAAATACCACGGCATCGCGGTCTTGCACTAGCTGCCTTACGCGACCCAAAAGCTTTGTGTCCGAGCCTGCAATGGACGGTTGAACCACAGAAAGTTCTGATGTTACCGCAGCTCCCGTACGCAAAAGTGACGAGAAGGACAGGCGCTGCTGTGAGCCAAAGTCCATAGCCTTGGGATCTGTGTACAGACCATCTAGTTTCACTTTTGATGCCGCCGCAGATGCAGAGATTTCATCGAAAGCGCGCTGACAATCATCAAAAAGCGAGCGAGGCTCTGCAAGAACTACTAGCGTCTCTGAAGAGATGTGCTCAAGCGGGCTGGCAGTGCCTCCATACAACACTGGAAGATAACGCTCAAGTGCAGGAGCCTGAGCTCCGCGCTGGATGAGCTCTAGGTCAGCGGCAAGTGCAGAGTTTTCTTGCGCGCGCGTATAAAGCGCTTCTTCCGCGCGGCGGATAGTCTCTTTGGTAAATGCAAGCTCTCTAGCTGGGGCAACGGTAACCTCATCAATGGCACCGATGGTCTGTCCGGTAGCCGCCACCATGCGCCTGATGCGGTCAATCTCGTCTCCGAAGAACTCAATGCGCACAGGACTTGTGGCTTGAGCTGGGAAGATATCAACCGTATCGCCGTGAATGTGGAAGGTGCCTGGTGCGTCTACCTCGCCCGTATCGGCGTATCCCATGCCCACGAGCAGCGAGGCTACGTCCTCAAAGGGGACGTCGTCGCCAACGGTAAACGTTGCAGGAAGAAAATAGCCCGAACCAACAGGGGGAACTCTGCGCATCAGCGCATGAGCACTTGCAACTACAATGACCTTCTCGCCAGCGGAAAGCTTGGAGATGGCGCGACACCTGGCTCCAATAAGAGCGTCGTCCGGCGTTGTGTCTGACCAGGGACGGTCTTTGCGGTTGGGATAGCGCAGCACGGCATCATTGCCCAGCCATGCCGCAAGAGAGCGCGCCGTGCGGTCCGCGGCGTCCTCGCCCGCGACAACCAGCAGGCATGGGCGGGGATTTTGCGCCCAAAGTGCAGCTAACATCAGCGGACGAGCGCTTTGCGAGAGGGACAGTGTGGCATCAGATCCACGCGATAGCTCTCGCTTTAGCTTCTCTAGCTCGGGCGCGCTCAGTAGTTGAGCAGCAACTCTATTAATAAACACGCAGTCTCCCGCCATGCCGCTAAACCCACATGCAAACGCATGCGGGTTACACCAAACCTTGCTGGATGAGGCGCGTCGTGCGGCCATGCCGTGCACTTGCCGCGACGCCCCACGCGCTTGCCAGCGACGTCCGGCGCGCAAGCGCAGGTTTGATAACTTTTCAATTGGGCTGTTATTGTAGCTGTTATGCAGCTATTTTGCTATTCTCGCCTCACGTGATAACGTAACTACATACTGGGTACACATAGAAGGAATTGAGGAGAGGTTATGCCCAGAGAATCAAAGAAAGTCAAGGTAGAACGCGGTATTGAGCTGTGCCGACGCATGCACGAGCTCTATCCAAGCGTCCAGAGCGCGCTGGATTACCACGACGCGTTTACCCTGCTCATCAGCGTTATGCTCTCAGCGCAAACTACTGACGCCGCCGTAAATAAAGTCACTCCCGAGCTGTTCCGTCGCTGGCCAGACGCGCCTTCCATGGCGGCCGCCAATGCTGTCGAGGTTGGAGAGGTCATCCAGACCATCGGCTTCTGGCGTGCTAAGGCCAAGCATTGCGTGGAAACTGCGCAAATCCTGCTAACGGAGTACGGAGGAGAAGTGCCGGGCACCATGGAAGACCTGGTCACGCTCCCGGGCGTTGGGCGAAAGACCGCTAACATCGTCCTCAACAAGATGTTTAACGTGGTCGACGGCATCGCGGTGGACACGCACGTATACAGGATCTCCAAGCGCATGCGCCTGAGCTCGGCTTCTACGCCGCTTGCTGCCGAGAAAGACCTGCTCGCGCTTCTCCCTCACGAGCTCTGGAAAGACGTCAACGAAGAGTGGATTCACTTTGGGCGAGAAACCTGCACTGCTCGCAACCCCAAGTGCGTTGGTTGTCCCATGAGCGACATCTGCCCCTCCTACGAGCAGCCCAACCGCTGGTTTAAGGGGTAAGCGCGGAGCCCGGCACGCTGGCCCGGCGCTGAGCTGCGAGCACACGGGTTTCTCGCCAGGCACGCATGCTACGAGCGCGCGGGTTTCTCGCCAGGCACGCTCTTGCTGCGCGCTAAGCTCTACGAACAAAGCCGCTGGTATATGACGTATCAGCGGCTTTTTGCGTGCTGAGTCAATTGACTTGCGATTGCGAGCCTGAAAAATGCATGAAGTCTGAGTAAACTTACTCAGACATGGTGAGAAAAACCGGCAAATAGCTCAGACTTGGCGTACTTTTCCGGCAAATCACTCAGACATGGCAAGAAAATCAGGCTCCATGAAAGGGCGAACTCGGACACGCTTTAAACCCCGCCTGAAAAGTGCAAAGAATCTGTGTTTGAGACACAGATTCTTTGATGAAATCAGGCAAATTCACCGAATCTTTAACGCTTCCAGGCAAAAGTTACAGATTCTTTTTAGAAATCAGGCGCGCACCGGACGGATTAGCTGGCGACATACAAAAATCTACCAGGCGCATAACGAGCATATAGCGAGAAGCCCACCCTACAGCTACATCCACGCACAAAAAACCCGCCAGCAGGTCATTGGCTTGCTGGCGGGTACATTTAACGCACTAAAACTTCAGGCTGCGACTTCGCAACTCAGAGTATCTACAACTTAGTAGTTGAGGGACTGCTCCTCAAAGTATGCCTGTGGGTGACCGCAGACTGGGCAGACCTTTGGTGCAGATGCGCCAACATGCAGGTGACCGCACTTGAGGCACTTCCAAACCTTGACACCCTCGCGCTCAAAGACCTCACCGGACTCAACGCGCTCAAGAAGCTTCTGATAGCGCTCCTCGTGAGCCTTCTCGATGTTGCCGACAAGACGGAACTTAGCAGCGATCTCTGCGAAGCCCTCCTCCTCAGCTACCTTAGCGAAGTCAGCGTACATAGTGGTCCACTCGTAGTTCTCGCCAGCTGCTGCGTCCTTGAGGTTCTCTGCAGTCTCTGGAATCTTGCCGCCATGGAGATACTTGAACCAAAGCTTAGCGTGAACTTTCTCGTTGCCGGAAGTCTCGGTGAAAATGTTGGAAATCTGCTGATAACCATCTTTTGCAGCCTGGGAAGCATAGTAGCTGTACTTGTTGGTAGCCTGGGACTCACCAGCAAAAGCTGCCTCGAGATTCTTCTTTGTCTGAGAATTCTCAAAATCTACTGCCATTTTTTCTCCTCTCCCGCGCTAACGAGTGGCACGTTAACGCATGTTAAAGCGCTTGTGAGCGCAATGTAAAAGCGCCTGGGTAGCGCCGTGTTGCCTTTAGCAAACAAATGCAAATGATAATCATTAGCATTTGTGCTCATATACTGACCCCTTCGTCAGCATTAAGAATTATAACCATTTACGGCATCCAGTATTCATTATTTTTCTGACAAAAACCTTCCTTCGCAAGTTCTTCAAGTAAGCCAAGGGTAACCTGTTCATCAAGAGTTTCTCGCCCGGCGTTGACCTCAATCTGACAGAGCTCCTGGTGGAGCGTTTCAAACTCTGCTCCACCCTCGTCTTTGTGGGCGAGAAGAACGCGCAAAAGCTCAGCCCGTTTCTGTCGATGAGATCCCTCAAAGCGCGACTGCTTGACGTGGCTTTTGGACCTTCGTGAAGGGTTGGGAATGGTTTTCTTCAGGTACGCACCATAGTCGAGAAGGGCGTAGTACCAGCTACGTGGCGTGAGCTCCGCTGAGAAAGCGTGCTCGGTCTCATCGGCGCCAGCTGCGTCCTCCGCATTTCTCGCAGCCTCAACACTCGCAGGACACGTTAGCTCTACCAGCGGGACAAGCTCGGAGTCTGGCACGCCCTCTGCCTGCGGATACAACTCGTGCAGGAAGACCGTACGTACGTTAGTCTCCAGGTAGACGCCGTGCAGATTAAACGCAAACGCACGAATGCCCGCCGCGGTGGCGGGACCAATACCTGGAAGTTTTACAAGCTCCTTTTGATCTTGTGGAAAAACTCCACCCGCTTCAGAGATTGCCTGAGCAGCGCGATGGACAGACAAAGCACGACGGTTATAACCTAGGCCCTGCCATTCTTCAAGCACGTCCGAAGGCGCGGCGGCAGCCAGCGCATCAACCGTTGGAAAGTGTTCCAGCCATCTCTGCCAACGACCATCTACGCGACTGACCTGCGTTTGTTGGAGCATAACCTCAGAAATCCAAATAGCATATGGATCGTACGTGCGACGCCAGGGTAAATCGCGATACAGCTCGCGGCCCTTTTGAGCCACAAACTGGACAAACTCACGCAGTTCTGGCGTAAGCTCTGCATTAAGTTCAGACTCCATGCTGCTAGACGTAGTACCTATATTTACCATGACCTATTGAATTCGTAAGGCTTTTTCTCAGCAGAAACAACCTCGCCATCAAGCAAGTTATCAAAGGTACCTGCAGTAATCTCAGCCTCAATAGCTGCAGTGGCGTTCTGGATAATTTGCTCGTTGCGCTGGGCATTCTCATTCTTTACCAGCTGGAACTCGCCCACCATCTCTGGCATAAGACCCTCTACAACAACTTGATGCAGCGTCACGGATGCAAAGAAATTACGCAAGGTTTTCTCGGCACTGCACCAAAGGGGTCCAAAATAGCAGGAATTACGGCGAGGGCATGGCTCGTTATTAGGACCCGCCCACTCACAGCTAGAAATAAAAACAGGTCCCTGAACTGCCTCAACAATGTCAAGAACGCTCACCTCAGTTGGATCAATGGCCAGCATCATGCCACCGTGAGCGCCGCGCGTGCTGACAATTACACCTGCCATGACCAGGTCATGCTGGATTGAGCGAGCAAAGGAGTATGGAATATCGTTTTCTTCTGCGGCGTCGCGAACAGAAAGAAGCTTCTTTGGGCTTCTCACCAGCGAAGAAAGCATGCGGATTGCATAGTCAGTTTTGCGTGAAATTTCCATCGGTTCTCCAAGTACCCCCTCTTGTTGTCCACGCGAGGGACTGCTTTACTTACGTATCTGGCTTGTGACCAGGTCGGCCGTTGTTACAGGTTGATTCTTGCTATCGGTTCAGGTGCTGCTTTTAGTTCAGATATTGCTCTTAGTTCAGATGTTGCTCTTAGTTCAATCTTTGCTACCAGTTCAAAATTTTCCAGCCGCGCTTGTTTGCAAGTCTGGCAAGTGTTGGACCAGGGCAAACGGCACACGGCGTTTGAGCTGCCGACAAAAGCGTTGCGTCCGAGTAGTGATCGCCGTACGCGTACGCAATCTCCCAGTTGCCCTCGCCAAAGTGCTGGTTGCACCACTCGGTTGCCGAGACCAACTTCTGAGCACCCTCAATCACGGGGCCGTCAACCTTGCTGGTGTAGTGTCCGTCCGCTCCCACCTGCATCTTTGTGGCGAGAAACGCGTCCACCCCCAGCTTCTGGGCGGCCAATTCCGCGATAGGTTCAAACGTTGCTGAAACCAACAGCACGCAGCAACCCTCTGCCTGCCGACGACGCACCTCTTCCAGCGCTTGAGGACGATACATCGCCTCAATTACCTCGCGATGAAAATCGTGCATGACGGCATTTGCAAACTCAACGCTATACTGCGTAAGCGCACCAACAACCAGCTCGCGAGCCTCTTCCTGCCTTTGAGGAAGGTGCAGCTTGTAGCGGGTTCCCCACCACAGAAGCTTCAACGTACGAGAAATTGAAGACAAGTGACGGCGGAGCAAATACGCAGAGAACAAGAATCCTGACTGTCCAGAAATGACGGTTCCGTCAAAATCAAAAACAGCAATTTTCTTGATCGAATCTGAAGTGTGTTCTGTGTTAGCAGATTCTGCGGATATGGAATTTGCACTATCGCGTTGCGACAGCGCATCCAAAGTATTCTGATCCCGCACAATCCACCTCACTTTACCTCTGCATTTAAATGTTTCTTCAGCAGAAGCACTTAGATACATTCTGATGTAAAGATAGCACACAATGCTCTATTTTCTGACTTGGTTTCAATAAATTAAAGATGTAATTTAAATCTTTTATGCTGGACTTTTTTACTAATGAAAAAGCCCTCCGAAGAGGGCTTGAACATGCAATGGCGGGATATGCGGGGCTCGAACCCGCGACCTCCGACGTGACAGGCCGGCGCTCTAACCAGCTGAGCTAATACCCCGGACGCCTTGTTGCGAATTGAAATAATACAGGGAACTTTTATTCTTGTCTAGCGTTATTTTCAACGAATTTGAAAATTTTCTTGAAAATAACTGCCTGGCGAGAATAACCGCAGTTCAGAAGCGTGAACACTCACCAGAAATCCACAACTTCCTTACGACAATACTACTGAAGGGCAACGCTGGTGGTGTTACCTGTGGAATCAGTCACCTTAAGCGTAGTTCCATCAAGCGTAGCTGCAGTGATGGTTCCGTTTCCACCAACAGCCTTACCGTCCTTATCGGCAATAAGTGTTGGAAGTGATCCGTCTACCAGGGCACATGCAACAACATCCCAGCCAGACTCGCGATTCTCCGGAACCAAAATGGTGTCGTTGAAAAGAATCAGACTGGTAGGAGTTCCCTCTACCTCAAACAGAACGCTCTTTGTTCCTGAATCACTAGTGCGAACAACAGCGGTTTTACCGTCGCTCTGCTTCTCCAGGGAATACTTCAAGCCGTGGAAGGTAACCGAGCCGTCAACCGACTGCTCGTCCTGCTGCTTCTCGTCAGCGTAAGCGGACTGGGTCTGCTTTGGCTGCTGACTTGCAGATTCACTCTTAGTGCTTGTAGCACAGCGAACAATAAAGAACAGAGCAGTAAGCGCAACAATAGCTGCGAGCACCAAAATGATGACCGATTTTCTGTTTGGAGGTTCAGGCGTGTTGTCGGCCTGTCGTGGGCTCTGAGGAATTTGTGCACCCTGACCTGCACGAAGTGTAGAAATGTTCTTCAGGTCAACCGATGAAGCCTCAGGGGTCTTCTCGCCAGATGAACTTGTTCTCATATGGTTTGCCATGCTTAAACCTCCCGACGTGCTTCAATTGCACGTCCCAATGTTACCTCATCTGCGTACTCAAGATCTCCGCCCACAGGAAGTCCGCTTGCCAGTCGGGTAACCGTCACACCGAGCGGATTAATAGTTCTGGAGAGGTACGTTGCGGTTGTTTCTCCCTCAACGTCCGGATTAGTTGCCAGAACAACCTCGGTTACGGTGCCGTCGGCCAGGCGGGACAGCAGCTCACGCACGTGAAGCTGCTCGGGGCCAATCTTGTCCATGGGCGAGATTACGCCGCCCAGAACGTGGTAGAGGCCGTGGAATGCGCCGGTGCGCTCAATTGCCGAGACATCTTTAGGCTCGGAGACCACGCAGATTTTGCTGCGATCTCTGGAAGAGTCCAGGCAGATGTCGCATTCGTCGCGCGTTGCATAGTTGAAGCAGATAGGGCAAAAATGCACCTGCTGCTTAAGTTCCAAGATAGCCTGCGCCAAACGGCGAGCCTCCTCGGAATCAACCTCTAGAAGATGGTAAGCAATGCGCTGAGCCGACTTTGGACCAATGCCTGGTAGGCGGCCTAGTTCGTCAAGCAAGCGCTGCAGCGCGCGACCATCGTTTGTGGTATCAAACGCCATGGATTAGAACAGTCCTGGGATATTCAGTCCGCCGGTTACTGCGCTCATCTGGGCAGATGCCTGAGACTCTGCGGACTCAAGAGCATCGTTTACAGCTGCCAGAATCATGTCCTGGAGCATCTCAATGTCCTCAGGATCAATTGCCTCAGGATCAATGGTGATGTTGGTCAGTCGCAGGTCGCCGGATGCGGTTACCTTAACAGCACCGCCACCAGCACTTGCAGTTGCCTGCATAAGAGAAGCCTTCTGCTGAGCCTCTAGCAGCTGCTCCTGCATTTTACGAGCCTGAGCCATCATCTGATTGCGGTTCATGCCGCCCATGTTAAATCCACCACGTGCCATATGTTCTCCTATCGTCGTATCTATTTTAGACAAGTTGCGCTTTTTGCGCTGGCCCATAAGGAGCCATGCACCAAAGCGTCATATCGCGAGAATATCGCGAGAAGTTCTAGTTGTTTGCAGGGTCTACAGGAGTTTCGGCATCCAGCTTCTTCTCTACCGACAAAGAAACCGCTGGTCCAAATACCTTCTCGAGCATGTCCGCCACGTTATTGAGCTCTGGAGGAAGCGCCGAGCGAGCCGCGATGTCCTCTGGTGAAGCTGGGGCTGGAGCTGGCTTTTGAGCCGGCACTGACTCGGGTTCAGGCGCTGGAGCTGCGGGCGCAGGCGTTGGTGCAGGTGCGGGCGCAGGCGTTGGTGTAGGCGTGACCGGAGCCGCAGGCGCAGGTGCTGGTGCTGGCGCAGCATCTTCAACGGAGTCATCCAAAACCGCAGCTACATCCTCATCGCTGTAAGGCACCTGATCGTAGTCAGGAGCCTCAACTGGAGCTCCGGCAGACGCAGGCTCATCCCAAGGCATTGGATATGACGCCTCGGGTACTGGTACTGGAGCTGCAGGTTGCGGTGCTGACGCAGGCGCCTGAACTTGAACAGGTGCAGGGGCTGGCTGCGCAACTGGCTCAGGAGCTGGTGCAACCGGCGCAGCAGGAGCTGCTGGCACAGGAGCTGGAGCCGGAGCCTGGGCTGCACGTTTTTCTCGAGAGATTGCCGTTGCGGCAAGGCTTGACTCAACATATTTGATACGGCGTGGGCCCATGACCTGGGCAACGCACTCTTTTACAAACTCGGAAACTGCTGGCGCGCTGAGCATCCTCATAGCAAACGAAGAGCCCTTAGGCAGAGTAACTACCAGCTCAGAGCCATCATCGGACTCAAGCGTTGAGCTGACCAGCAGTGCTGCATGAGCAGCATTCTTGGAGGCGCAGACCTTGCCAACTTCTTTCCACTGTCTGACGAGAAGAGCGTCGGACTGGTCAACTTCTTTTGGCGCAGGGGCCGGTGCGGGCGTCGAAGCCGGTGCAGGTGCGGGAGCCGGAGCCGGAGCTGGTGTCGGCTGTGAAGCCGCTGGTACTGGTACTGGAACAGCAACTGGTGCAGCAACTGGCTGTGGAGCTGCTGGAGCTGGAACAGGTGCAGGTGCTGGAGCCGCTGGCGCTGGTGCGGGAGCTGGCGCTGGGGTTGCAACTGGAGCGGGAGCCGCCTGTGGTGTGGGTGCTGGAACCGCCGCTGATGCGGGTGCAGGGACGGGAGCCGGCGTGGCAACAGGAGCTGGCTGCGGTGCCGGAGTCGCCACAGTCGCAGGAGCCGGCTGTGGAACCGGAACAGGCGCGGGAGCTGCGGGTTTCTCGCCAACAGGAGCTGCAACAACACCGTTTGCCAACTGTTGCTCAAGAACAGCTACCCTATCTGCCAGCGCTTCCAATGAAAGCTCCGTGTTGGGGCGCGCCAGCTTGGTGAATGCAACCTCCAGAACCAGTCGCTGGTTAACAGCAGTGCGCATCTGATTGGCCGCGTCGCCCAAAACGGTCAGAACTCTGGAGAGTCGATCAACCGAACCAAATGCTTGGGCCTCTTTGGTAAGATGCTCGGTCGAAGCAGTGGAATTTGCCAGCGCAGGAGAATCAACGCCCACAGCTGCGGCAATGTAGAGATCTCTTACGTGAACAGCAAGTTCGCGCGTAAACTGCAGCAGATCTTTACCGCCTTCAAACAGCGTATTTACCGTGGTAAAGAGCGAAGAAATGTCTCGCTGAGCCAAGGCCATTGCAGCATTGTTAATAAGAGAGCCGGAAGACTGACCCAAAACGTCGCGAACCGTCTGCTCAGAAATGACGCCGCCGCCGTAAACGGAGAGCTGCTCAAGAGAAGACAGAGCGTCACGCATGCCGCCGCGCGCATGACGAACAATAAGATCAATAGCTGCGTCTTCGTAGGTAAAGCCCTCGTTTTTGCAGACGTTAATCAGGTGCTCCGCCATCTCATCAGCAGCAATAGAGCGGAAGTCAAAGCGCTGCACGCGGGACAGAATAGTTGCAAGAATTTTCTGAGGATCGGTGGTACACATGATAAACGTCACGTGTGAAGGAGGCTCCTCCAGCGTCTTGAGCAGGGCGTTAAATGCCGCCGAGGTAAGCATATGTACCTCGTCGATGATGTAAACCTTGCCCTTGCCACGCACGGGAGCGTAACTAGCGCGAGAAATAATCTCTTCTCGCACGTTATCAACGCCGGTGTTAGAGGCGGCGTCAATCTCAAAGACGTCTGGATGCTGACCGGCGGCAATTAGCTGGCAGTCCTCGCAAGTGCCGTCAGGTAGATGACCAGGAGCCTCATGGCAGAGGATAGCTTTTGCCAGCAAACGAGCCATAGTGGTCTTACCTGTGCCGCGAGGTCCGCAGAACAGGTATGCGTGGCTGAGCTTTTGCTCCAAGACCGCTCGTTCAAGGGTACCGACCACGTGCTTCTGGCCAACTACCTGCTCAAACGTTTGCGGGCGATACTTTGTATACAGTGATTCCATTCGTCCTCCGACGGCAGATTTTTCACTTTCAAGTATACCCTCTGAGCTAAGAGGGTTTCTCGCCAAACAAAAACGGGGCAGCCGAAGCCACCCCGATTCTGTACTCTGCGGTTTTGCGCGAGCAAATACCTGCTACTCTGCAGCCTCTTCGGTTGCAGGTGCCTCAGCCTCAGCCTCAGCCTCTGGCTCTGCAGCTGGTGCGTTCTTTGCGAACTCAGCAGCACGCTTTGCCTTCTCAGCAGCCTTAGCCTCAGCAGCAGCCTTACGAGCAGCCTCCTGCTCAGCAGCCTTAGCAGCCTTTGCCTCTTTGGCAGCCTTAGCAGCCTCGAGAGCAGCGCTTGCTGCGCCACCGAACTTGTCGGCGAAGCGCTGGACACGTCCACCAGTATCGACAAGCTTCTGCTGACCCGTATAGAATGGGTGGCACTTGTCGCAGAGGTCAAGACGCATCTCTGGAACAGTTGCGTGTGTGGTCCAGGTGTTTCCGCAGGTGCAACGAACGGTGCACTCTACGTACTCTGGATGAATACCTTGCTTCATGCAGGACTCCTTACATCGGCTCTGGTTTCCGACCAGAGCAGGGGTGTCTTTATGAGCACGTGCTCAATCAAGACAATAAGCTGAAAAAGTATAGCAGAACAACACTTTTGTTGCTAGAAGTACTTGGCGAGAAATTCACATTTTGTGCAGACATTTCTTGTGTGCGACAACTTTTGAGAAGCCCTTGATGCGCTAAAATCCAATGCAACATATAAAGCCGGTCTGCAGCTCTTCGGAGGCATAATGTTTTTATCGATTGATGTGGGTAATACGCAAACTGCCATTGGTTTATTTGACAGTGAAGGCACTATGGTGCGCGGCTGGAGAATGCCTACCGATCAAAACGACACCTCTGACATTCTGCACGGCCGCCTCTTCACGTTCTTCCAAAAAGACGGGCTAAGCATTGACGACGTTGAGGCTGGTGGACTTTCGTGCGTGGTCCCCGTTATTACACGTGCTTGGCAGCGCTGCTTTGAGGTGCTACTCAACAAGCCTCTGACTCGTATTAACGCGCTTTCCACGAATAAGATTCGCTTCAATATCCCCCACCCCGAGCTTGTGGGTGCCGACCGCGTAGCAAATTCCGTTGCCGCAACTGAGCGCTATGGTTATCCGGTTATTGTGGTTGATTTTGGTACCGCAACCAATTTGGACGTTGTCGATAAGGACGGCGTATTCCGCGGGGGCGCCATTTCACCAGGCATTATGATCTCTGCAAACGCTCTGTTTGCGCGCGCAGCCAAGCTTTCTAGCATTCCTATCAAGGCTCCCGAAACTGTCTTGGGCAACACTACAGAAAGCGCTGTTCAGGCAGGTATTGTAGTAGGCGCAGCAGCTCAGGCAGAAGGCTTGGTTGCCAGAACACTCAAAGAGCCTGGTATTGAGGGTGCAACTGTTATTGCAACGGGTGGTCTTGCAAACACTGTCAGCGAGGCAACAGATGTCTTTGACGTGGTTGATCCGCAGCTCACCATGCGTGGAATTTATCTGATCTGGAAGCAGTCTACCGAAGCTGCCAAGTAGTTACCGCCGCAGGTGCGCTTCAGCCGACAACTCGACAATCGAACCCGCTACTAAACCAGCAGTTAGACCAGCAGCTAAACCGGCGGTTAAACCGCTGGCACAACGGAAGCTTCGTCCTCGCTCACAAGGATTTCTTTACCGTCCTCATCTACAAGGATGGCATGACCCCACACGTCAATACCGCCAAATCGAGCGGTCAGCGCAACGTTACCGCTGGGGTATACCTTGTTGACCTGCTGTCCAAGCAGCGGGACCATATCAAAGTAGTCGCTTAGAATCAGCGCGATGGGTCCCGCAAAGCTCCTTGCGCGTTTAACCTGCTGCTCCCACGCGCTTATACTCTGAACCACCAGCTCAGATACCTTTTTGGCGAGAAACTCTGTGTTGTCTGCAACATCAAACGCCAAGCTCAATACCTTAGCGTCTGCGACAACGCTTACCACGGCAAACATGCCCTCTTGATAACCAGCGGTAGCCTTAATTGAGGCAACTACCTGGTCTTTGTAGCAGATATCGTAAGGCCAGCAGATACCAAAGCTCTCATCTGCTGCGCGCAAGAACTGGCAAACTCCCAGTGCTACAACGTATGGAACTGCAGGTACATAGGGCATTGAAACCCCAAGACGCACGACCGTTGCAACCTCAAAGGGCTTCTCGTCAGACGACGTGGACGCTGATGCGGATGCTGGATCGAGGGCCAGCTCAAGGCACTCGTCTTGGTCCTGGGCAGCGTATTCCTGCACGTCAAAGGCACAGAACACAAACTCACCCGTTTGTGCGCCACCACGTGCCAGTTCCAGAGCTTCCTGTGCTACTCCCACGTAATAGCTCCCAAATCCTCGGTTACGTGACCAACACGCTGGTCAGGTGGGGCAATTTCTACGCCACCATGCGAGAAGAAGCGCTCAGGATCGTGCATCAGGTCCTCCATAGGAACAAGCACATAATCACGCTCGCCCATGCGTGGATGAGGAAGAGTGAGGTGTTTACCTGCGTGTTGTTCACCCTCAACCCATAGAAGGTCGCAGTCAATAGTGCGAGGTCCATGGCCCTCCTCGCCCTTCTTGCGCGTGCGGTTTAGAGCGTTCTCAACCTCAAGCAGCTTATCCATCAGTACCAGCGGATGAAGCTCAGTTCTAATCTCGGCAACGGCATTTACCACGGGTGTAGCAATACCGTATGCAGGCTCAGTTTCGTAGGCGTGGCTGAGAGAAACAACGCAGGTCAGAGGAATCTCATCGATGAGCTGCGTTGCGCGGGCCAAATAGCCTACGCGATCACCCACGTTGGAGCCAAGCGCCACAAATCCCTGACGAGGGTCGCGCTCAGTCATAGCCCAGTAAGCGTTGATAGCCTGAGCGGTTCCCGCAACATCGTGAACGCGCAGGATGCGGGCACCTTTAGTGATTGCGGCAATGCAAATTGCATGCGTAGCTGCATCGCGCTGCGTAGCCTCAGTTACCCCAGAAACAGCGCCCACAAAGCGCTTTCTGGACACGGCGCAGAGCAGCGGATATCCCATAGAAACCATCGAACGGGTGGCGCGTTGAATTACAACGTCCTCGTCAGCGAACTTGTCAAAACCTGGACCCGGATCAATGCAGATGCGATCCTTGGAAACGCCAGCGCGCATCAGACCGCGAGCCTGGTCGCCCAAAAATCCCATAATCTGACGCATAATAGGCGCCTCTTCAGGCAAAGTAAAACGGCGCTGCGAGCTCAGCGTGCGTGTCTCAACACCTGTAGCTGCAGCTCGAGCAGCCGCGCTACCAGTAGGACGAGAAGGACGCATGTCGTCCAGCTGAACCTGCTTGCGCTCAACACGAGCTCCAAGACCATCCTTGTTCCAGTGCATCACAATGCAGCCGCAGTCAGACTCCGCAGCTACGGCAACCATTTCTGGATCGGTGAAGCCAGAAACGTCGTTGATGATTGATGCTCCAAGACGGACGCACATCTTAGCTACCTCGGCATGGCGTGTGTCGATGGAAACAATTGCGCCGGCAGCTACCAGCGCACGCACCACAGGTACGACGCGCTCAGCCTCTTCTGTAGGCAGAACAGACGTGTGACCTGGACGAGTAGACTCTCCCCCAACGTCAATAATGTCAGCACCTTCATCCAGCATCTGTAATCCACGAGCAATTGCAGCCTCTGGATCAAAGTTTTTTCCGCCATCAGAGAACGAGTCTGGAGTAACGTTGAGAACGCCCATGATTCTAGGACGTGCCAACGAGATTGTATGAGTTCCACATTGCCAGGTGTTGTAGCTTTGACGAAGCATGAATCCTCCTTGCCAGCTATGAATGTTTCTATTGTAGCGGTATTGACAGCCGTTGCTCGTATACCATTGTTTTATTGAAAGTTTATTGCCGTAAACGCACCGCTCGGCGCCGTAACTGGAACGTGGAACGCGCATCACTCGCGGCTACTGTGATACGAATCCACTGTGACCTAAACCACCAGATCACAGCATGAAAGAGGAGTTATGAGCCAAACTCAAGAGTACAAGCTGATTTCCTGGAACGTCAACGGCCTGCGCGCCGTGCTCAAGAAAGAGCCTTCGTTCACGGAAATTTTTGAAACCATAAACGCTGATGTATTTGCGCTTCAGGAGACTAAGCTGCAAGAAGGCCAGGTTGAGCTGGACCTTCCCGGCTACGTTCAAACCTGGAACTACGCAGACAGAAAAGGCTATTCGGGCACAGCGGTTTTCTCGCGAGAAACCCCTCTGCAGGTAATTCGCCAGATTGGATGCCCTGTTGCTGACGATGAGGGCCGCGTTTGTGCGCTGGAGTTTGAGAAGTTCTGGTTTGTGTGCGTGTACACGCCAAACTCAAAAGACCAGCTTGCGCGCTTGGACGAGCGTCTTGAGTGGGATCAGCACTATCGCGAGTTCTTGGCTGAGCTCTCTGAGCAAAAACCAGTAATTACCTGCGGCGATTTTAACGTTGCACACAACGAGATTGACCTCAAGAATCCTTCGTCTAACAGGCAAAACGCAGGCTTTTCGGACGAGGAACGTGAGAGCTTTACCAAGCTTTTGGATGCAGGCTTTACCGATACGTTTAGGTATCGCCATCCCGACATGACCGGCGCGTACAGCTGGTGGAGCTACCGCTTCAACGCTCGCAAGAACAACGCGGGCTGGCGCATCGACTACTTCCTGGTCTCCGATCGCATTGCTGAGCAGGTCAAGAGCGCATCCATCTTGAGTGAGGTCTACGGCAGCGACCACTGCCCCGTCGAGCTGAGTATTGAGCTGTAGTCCGTGCAGGTGGCGACAAGACCGGTCTTCTCGCCAGGGTTGCCTCATGGTAGCGGCCATGATTAACTAGAGTTGTCGTTTGAGATTCGAAGGAGCACATCATGCGCATTACCTGCGACGTTCATACTCACAGTCTGTACTCGAGGCACGCCTATTCAACCATTGAGGAGAACGTTCGTGCAGCTTCTGAGCGTGGCTATGAACTGCTCGGAATCACCGACCACTTCTCGTCCATGTTGTATGACCAGCAGACCATTAAGAACTTCCAGTTCTATATGAACACCGCCATTTGGCCAGAAACCTGGTACGGCGTCAGGCTGCTGCATGGCGCTGAAGTGGACATTGTTGACCTAGAGGGCAATCTGTTTGCCTACGATATTACGTTTGACCAGGGTATTAATGGCGATAAACTCCGTCAGCCTCATATTCTTGGCGAGCATATCCTGGGTACCTGCGATTATGCGGTTGCAAGTATTCATAGCAAGCAGTGGGCGGCTGGCGCCTCGCAGAAGCAGATTACCCAAATGTATGTAAATGCACTGGATAATCCACATGTTTTGATTCTTGGTCACCTTGGTCGCAGCGGTTTAGATTTTGATGTTCCGGCGCTTGTCAGAGAGTGTCGCGATCGCGATAAGCTCATCGAGATGAACGAAGCCACACACGACGAAGGCCAGCGTGAGGTTGCTATTGAGCGTTGTCGTGTGATTGCAGAGACCTGCGCTGAACTGGGATGCAAGATTTCTTTTGGCTCAGATGCTCACATTGCAACCCGCATTGCTGATGCGCATTCTGTTATTAAGCTGCTTGAAGAGGTTGACTTCCCCGAGGAGCTTATGGCTTGTCGCGATGCCCAGACGTTTTTGGACACCATCGCTGACGCAAAGATTCCAGCCTCTAAGCAGGGATATTAAGCCGAACAGCTATACCTTCAACAACATCGCACAAAGAAAAAGCCGCGTTTTCACGCGGCTTTGAACTGCCTCCCATTTCTTGAACACGAGAAATGGAAAGCAGTTCAAAACACACCTAAGTCAGATAATCTGTCAAAAAGACGTATACATTACACTGAAAATACCTCAAACGTGCAGATTATCTTCATTTGATGTGTAATATGCCTGCAATTGTGCAGAATATCTGTCATAGGTGTGTTCCTTAGGTACGGAATTTACCTATAGTTAAATCTTTTATATGACGCTATTCATTTTCAAGCATATTAGATGAAGTTTATGCATAGAGATGCATATCAGGTAGTACGACCGCCTAGCTGCCTGACTATCTTGATTAAGAACATGTCGATTCTTCGGCAGAACCTACCAAAGCTGCGCTATTTTGCACGCCAGGCCTAAAAGCCAACGCTAACACGCTGCAGAATCATAATCACCCGCATATGAACTACCTCCCATTTCTTATGTCCAAGAAATGGGAGGCAGTTTACTTTGTCGTTTGTGGTCGATTGATTTTCTCGCCATTGACGGCTGGCTTTCTCCAGGTGATTTTCTTGCCTGTTGCAGCGCTTATTTCATTGCAGCAAGAGCCTTTTCCCAGGCAGCAAGCGAGTCTACGCAGGTCTGGTACGCAACGCAGTAGCTCACGCGCAGCCAACCTGGGCAGCCGAACGAATCGGAAGGAACAGGCAGCAGCTCAAACTGCTTAGCCACATCACAGAATGCCTGAGCGTCTCCACCAGGAGCACGAACCCACAGGTAGAATGCACCGTCAGGCTGGATGTACTCATAACCAAGCTTGGTTAGGCCCTCGGTCAGAACTTCTCGATTCTTTGCATAGGCCTCAACATCAGCTGGCTCATCAACACAGTCGATGATAACGCGCTGGAAAAGCGCTGGCGCGCACACAAAACCCAGCAGTCGAGCGGCGCCCGCACAAGCTGCGTAAATCTCCTTCTGCTCTGGATTAGACGCAGGAACCAACACCCAACCAATACGCTCGCCAGGAAGCGAGAGGGACTTGGAGTAGGAATAGCACACAATGGTGCGCTCGTATACGTCAGGAACCCAAGGAACCTCAATATTGCCAAAAACAATCTCGCGATAAGGCTCGTCGGAGATGACGTAAATGTTAGTTCCCAGCTCAGTGGAGCGTTTGCGGAGCATATTGGCAAACGCGTCCAGGTTTTCTCTGGTGTACACGGCGCCAACAGGATTGTTTGGCGAGTTGATAATTACCGCGCGAGTCTTAGGCGTAAGAGCTGCACAAACGGCGTCCACGTCAATCTGGAAGGTTTTCTCGTCAGTCAGAACCTCAACACACGCGGCCTGGGCATGGTCAATCCACACGCGGTACTCAGGGAAGTATGGAGCGATAAGAATAACCTCTTCACCTGGGGAAACAATCGAATTAAGTGCCATAGAAACGGAGGCTGCAGCTCCACAGGTCAAGATGAGATCGTCAGCCTGAGCTGCATGGTCTCCAAAGCGGCGTCGCAGCGACGCGGCAATTGCCTCTCTAGCCTGAGGAATACCGATTGCAGGCGTATAGCTGTGGACCTGCTGAGGAGGAAGCTGCATGGCGGCCTCGATAGAGGTGCGAACAGCCTCAGGAGCAGGCACGGAAGGGTTACCGATCGAGAAATCAAACACATTCTGAGCGCCAATCTCAGCGCGACGCTGCATCGCATAGCCTGCGATCTCACGGATTGCAGACTTTTCTGATCCGTATGCAAGACTTGTCTGATTGACCATGGTTTCTCGATTCTCTCGAAGCCTACAGTAACTACCTGGTAAAACGTTGGGTAGAAGCGTGGATGACGCTGTGGCGTATCTGACCTCACACAACCTTTGATAGATAGCATATTGGGCGAGAAAATCGATCTTCTCGCCCAAGCTTTAAAAGTTTTAACAAATTTGTATCTATTGCACGGGTTTTGCTGTGAACCGCACAATCCGAGCGTCGATTCCGAGGACTTGACCGCAGAGTCTCAGCCTATTCGTACACGCAAGGCTTCAGAACGCCAACAAATGGCAGGTTGCGGTAGCGCTCTGCATAGTCCAGGCCGTAACCAACAACAAACTTGTCGGGTACGTGAGTGCCTACGTAACGAGGATCAATAGCTGGACGCTTGCCCTCAATGTCCTTGACCAGGAAAGCGGCAATCTCAATGGACGCGGGGTTACGAGACTGGAGCATGCGGACCAGGTAAGAGAGGGTTAGACCGGAGTCCAGGACGTCCTCAACGATGATGACGTGGCGACCCTCAATCTTGGTGTCAAGGTCTTTTACAATGCGCACGACGCCGGAGCTCTTAACACCGTCGCCGTAGCTGGAAACAGCCATAAAATCGATGGAGAGTGGGCACTCAATGGCGCGCATGATGTCGGCCATGAATACAACAGCTCCGCGAAGAACAGCAATGACCAGGGGGTTCTTATCCGCGTAGTCACGCGTGATCTCCGCACCCACCTTCTTGACGATGTCCTTGATGTCCTGTTCGTCAAGCAGAATCTCTTCAATATCAGGGTGAAGCTCCGCCATTACTGGCTCCTCTCAAATGGCTTATGACCAGAATAGATATTCAATTCTAGCAGCTGTTTTGTATCTTGCGTACATTTTACTCGTTCATCGGGACGAATTCCCGCAACCCACACCACATGTCCACGAATATTTGTGCGCACAATAGGCATCATACTCCTGGACTCAACGGGCACACCCGCCTCGCCCAGCAGGTCAGAGATCTTTTTTGACTGTCCATGCATGCCCAGAGGCTGCATGGTGTCCCCGGCCTCGGGTCCCGAGACCCACAGACTGCCGCCGTGAACCGGATCTACCCCGCAGGCTTTTGCGTCGAGAAGAACCGACTCGCCCAACCACTCCTGGCTATGCGCGGTTGCATAGGACACGACGTCAAAGCCGTGCTCCACAGGGAGAATGCGCGCCGAAAGCACTCGGCCGTCTGCCAGCTCCAGCGTTCCCGGAACTGCAAGGTGCTCGCCAAACGTGGCTGCAGCAAGTGATGTAGCTGCTGGTTCGTTGCCGGTTGCGGCACCACCCGCGCCCGAGCCCGCGCCCGTGAACGAGAACATAACGGTGCCCAAGCGAACGCGCGCCTCAAGGTTCTGCGGCAGATTAGCCACGCCAACTCCCGCGGCGACCGCCTCAAGCACGGCATCCACGTGCCTGAACTCAAGCCAAGCCTCGGGGATTAGCTGCCTGGCCACAATCCTCACCACGCGACGAGCAATCACCACGTCGGTAGAACTCAGCTTCAGCGCGTCAAGTACCAGCGAAGACTCGCTCTTCCGCAGCGTAATCTGCCTCAGTTTGCGAGCGGCCTTTCCCTCAAGATAATCGTCTTCGTCGGCCATCAGATCCGCAATTTTACACACCGTCTGCACCAACATCGGGTTTCTCGCCTTAAGGAGCGGAAGCACGTTGTGGCGCATATACGCACGTAAATAGTGGGTATCGGTGTTAGTAGCGTCCTCGTGCCAGTCCAGGTCGCGAGCCTTCAGCCAGTCTTTGAGCTGGTCATGCGTGTAGTCGAGCAGCGGACGATAAATCAGCCCGCGATGCCTAGGAATCGACGCCAGGCCGCTCATGCCGGACCCGTGCATCACGTTCATCATGAACGTCTCCGCGCGGTCGTCCGCCGTGTGCGCCGTCAAAATCTTTGCCTTCTGACGAGAAACCCCTTGTTCAACACAAAGTTTTTGAGCAAGTTCTCGCGCAGCGTCATACCGCACCCGACGACCAATTTCTTCCACGTTGCCGTCACGTTCCTGCGCGAGCTTTGCCACGTCCACGCGCAATACGGTACAGGGAATGCCCAGCGAGTCGCAAGTTGCTTGAACAAAGTGCTGATCAGCGTCTGCATCTGCCTCGCGAAGCAGGTGGTTTACATGCAGCACATGCAGGCGCTCTTGTGCAACGCGCACAAGACCTGCACCATCGCCGAGGTCAATCTGTTCCGTTACCGCCATGTGAAGCAGTGCCATCGAGTCGGCTCCGCCCGAGACCATAAGGATAACGGGCGCGGCGACCTGGCTTCGGCGCTGACCCTCCAGCTGACCTCGGCGCGAGCTTTCTGCCTGGTCTTTTGTTGCGAGAGCGTTCTTTTTATTGAAGTATGCGTGTACGGATGGCACTTAGCACCAATTTCTGTCCGGTGTGTTTGTTACAGTTATACCCGAAAGTTACTCAGTAGAAAGAAATTCATGAATCCCACGTTTCACCTACATATTCTTGCTAGCGGATCAAAAGGTAATTGCAGCCTGCTAGAAACGCCTGATGGTCTCATTATGATTGATTGCGGAATCTCTAGAAAAGAAATTCTGCGTCGGTCTAAAGAGCTGAACGTTGACCTCTCTGAGCTTGTGGCCATCTTTATTACGCACGAGCACACCGACCACGTCGCGGGTCTTTCGGTAGTCAGTAAAACTTTTGATGTTCCCGTGTTTGCTACAACAGGAACTGCCGCCGCGCTCTCAAGAAGAAGCTCCTGTTCAAACGTCACCTTTACCCTCGTTGACCAGACGGGTTCTGTTCATATTGATGCCGCGCCAGACGTTGAAGTTAGCACGTTCCCAACCTCGCACGATGTCTGCGAACCCATGGGCATGCGCTTTGATTTTCTCGCCGGCCCTGATAGGCGCATCGTGGACTCCGTGGGCTACTGCACCGACACGGGCATTCTGACTCCCAAGGCTCTCGAGTGCCTCTCTGACGTGCGCCTTCTTGCTATCGAGTCCAACCATGACGAGCACATGCTACTCACGGGACCCTATCCGTACGTGCTTAAGCAACGCGTCCACGGAGACTCTGGCCACCTGTCGAACGAGTACACCGCGCAGGCGTTGCCGCAGCTTGTTGGCCCAAATACTCGCTGCGTGGTTGGCATGCATCTCTCTCACGAGAATAACTGTCCAAGCGTCGCAGTTAGAACGCTTGCTGAGGCGGTTGGCGCACAGCCGCTCAACGATGCGTTTACCGAGGCACAGACTCCCGACGGTTCTCTTGCCATCTGCGTTGCAAGCCAGGACTGGCCAATGTCACTGTAAGCTGCACGTTTGCGCGCTGACACACCGCGCGTTTCGGGTTCCGCACCCCAACAGCACGCCCCAGGCTTGCGCTAACAAAAAAGCGAGAAAACCTTGGAGTTCCAAGATCTTCTCGCTATGCGAGGTGCCTGTAATCGGGCGTTAAACAGGCACGTCTAGCCGTACGCTCGGCTGCAGCTATACGTGCCTGGCAGGTCAACTACCAGGCACCTTACTGCCTGAGCAGCAGCTTGACTGACCGTCAAAGCCGCCGCTCAGAGCACTAGTATTAGTCGATTACAATCTTTGTGACGCTAGCCTGCTGATCCTGCTTTGGAACAGTGATGGTCAGGATGCCGCCATCAAGCTTTGCAGTTAGACCCTCTCGAGCTGCGTCCTTCAGATACACGCCACGAGTTGCCTGCCACTCAGAAGACTCTTTGTGCAGGTAGTTCTTGGCCTTCTCCTCCTCGGACTCCTTGCGAGTAGCGGTGATTGAAAGCCTGCCCTCATTGAGCTCGACGTCGATGTTCTCCTTAGAAACGCCAGGTAGCTCGGCCGTTACCACGTAAGACTGACCCGCATCTTCAACGTTCATAACAAATGCATCGGACGAGACAGAAGACAGGGCGGAATAAGGTGCGTCAAAGAAAGAATCAAATGAGCCAAAAGGCCACGTGCTCAGATTTCTTGCAATACGGTCATAGGGAACTACATTCTTCATAGTAACCACTCCTTTACTGGTAGATGCCGTTATTGGCACTTCGTTGTTCATCATCTGTTGTACCCTGCTTGCACAAATTTATACAACTTTTTATAAAATTTCTAAGTCTTACTGACTAAGATTATCCTGCTGTTATGTACTACATCGATGCGCGGACCGACACGCGAGCCGACACGCGGTCCAGCACACAGACCGACACGTGTTCAACCTGTGGTCATCCAAATATCCAAGCAAAACTGTGCAGGATTGCGCTCGCTGCGGTATCATGTTTTATATCAATGTTTTGCGAGACTACGACAAAAGGACCATCGTGGACACCTCGAACAACCTTGAAAACAACGTTTCACCTGCGGATCAGGACCCTCGTTCTGACGCTCAGCAGGAGTTTGAATACGCTGAATCTTTTGAGCAGGAAGCCCAACCAGCTGATGGAGCCGAGCTTCACGTAACTGGTGCACAGCACTTCTCATCATCTGAGATTTCTGAGCATGCGAGCGAGGATGCTGCAAAGCAGCCGTACGTTCGCCAGCACCGTCATCACAAAACAGTGGAGCCTATCAGCGACTTTACGATGCCGGGTGAGAAACTCGAGATTCCGGAGAACCAAGCTGCTGGTTTTGAATCCAGCAAGGGTGCTTACGCGAAGAAGGGTTGGCGCAAGCCAAAGAACGAGATTGCTCACCTTCGCAAAGACGTTCACTACGGCCAATACCTGCAGGTTCCTAAGGGTCAGCGCGACATTTTTGTCAGGAAAGAGCGCCGTTCAAATGCGGGTTCGCTAATTGCCGCCATCATCGTTTTGGCCATCATTGCCGCAGTTTTCTATTTCCTCTGGACCTGGATGTCCGCCAACTGGGGCGTTGCGATTCGCTAAACTGCAAAGCCGCGCTGTTTGCCAGCGGTAGCTGCAAAGTTGCGGAGTCGCGCGATGTGCCGGCAGCTGAGCCATCCAGTGCGCGCCTGATTTCTGCAAAGAATCTGTAACTTTTGCCTAAAAGCATCAAAGAATCTGTGGATTTGCCTGATTTTGCAAAAGAATCTGTGTCCCAAACACAGATTCTTTGTACTTTTCAGGCGGACTTTGAAGCGTGCTCGAGATTGCTCTTCCATGAGCACTCACATAGAGCCTGATTTTCTCGCCAAGTCTGAGTAAATTTACTCAGACATGATGCACTTTTCAGGCTTGCAATCATGGGCTAACCATCGAACTGCACGCAAAAAGCCGCTGATACGTCATGTACCAGCGGCTTTGTTTGTGAAGCTCAGCGTGTGGCGAGAAACCCCGTCTAGCTCCAGGGATCGCGCTCAAAGAGCGGCTCGTTCACGGGACGACGATCGGAGTACGGGTCGTAGCCGTCATCGTCCTCGTTTTCCGCGCGAGCGAACTCCGGGTCAACTACCTGCGCTTTCTTGGAATCAGCGTCCTTGCGCACCGCGCCCTGCGCCTTGACATGCGCCGCGCCCTGCGGCTTGACCTGCGTTGCGCCCTGCGGCTTGACCTGCGTCGCGGCTTGCGCTGCAACTCGCGCCTCGGACTTCTCGGCCCTCTTGGACTCGTCACACATGCGCAGCCTCACTTACTTCTTGCGAGCAATCAAGTTGCCGTTCTCGTCAGTATCAACCAGAACAGTATCGCCCTCATGCAGCTCACCTGCAATAATCAAGTTTGCTACCTGGTCAACAACGCGACGCTGAATCAGTCGCTTCAGAGGACGAGCACCGTAAACAGGATCCAGACCATCAAGAGCCAGCGACTGCTTTGCAGCCTCGGAAAGCTCCAGCGTCATGCGCTCGCTCGCAAGTCTGCTACGAACATCCTTGAGCTGAATGTCCACAATACGCTCGATGTCCTCAAGACCCAGAGGCTGGAAGACAACCACGTCGTCGATACGGTTCAAGAACTCAGGACGGAAGGAGCTACGCAGCGCCTCCATGACCTGCTTTCTGGACTCTTCGGTAAGGCCCTCTTCGCCGGCACCAGCAATGAACTGCGAACCAACGTTACTGGTCATGATAATGATGGTGTTCTTGAAGCTTACTACCCTACCTTGACCGTCCGTCAGGCGACCGTCGTCCAGTACCTGCAGCAAGATGTTGAAGACATCAGGATGAGCCTTCTCCATCTCGTCCAGCAAGATGACAGAGTATGGATGCCTACGAACTGCCTCGGTAAGCTGACCACCCTCGTCATAACCCACGTATCCTGGAGGTGCACCAATGAGTCGCTGAACCGAGAACTTCTCCATGTACTCAGACATATCAATGCGGATCAGCGAGCGCTCGTCGTCAAACAGCAGCTCTGCCAGCGCCTTTGCCAGCTCGGTCTTTCCTACGCCAGTTGGGCCCAGGAAGAAGAAGCTGCCCAGAGGTTTGTTTGGATCTGCCAAGCCTGCGCGAGAACGACGGACTGCTGCAGCAACTGCGGAAACAGCGTCGTCCTGACCAATGACACGCAGGTGAAGCTGGTCCTCAAGGTTCTTGAGCTTGTCCATCTCGCCCTGCATCATCTTGGACACAGGAACGCCAGTCCACGAAGAAACTACCTCAGCAATCTCGTCTGTGGTGACCTCTTCCTTGAGGATTCCGCCGTCTTCCTGCTTGGCGAGAAGGGCTTTTTCTGCCTCATCGTATTTGCGCTCAAGCTCTGGAATAGTGCTGTAACGAAGCTCGGATGCCTGCGCCAAATCGCCCTCGCGGGTTACGCGCTCCATCTGCGTCTTTGCGTCCTCAATCTGGGACTTCAAGTCCTGTACCAGGTCAATTGCGCCGCGCTCGTTCTGCCAGTTGGCCTTCATGCCATCCAGCTTTTCCTGCGTTGTAGCAATCTCTGCGCGGAGGTTCTCCAGGCGCTCCTTAGAAGCAGCGTCCTCCTCTTTCATCAGAGCCTGCTCCTCAATCTGCATCTGAGTGAGCTGACGATCAACCGCATCAATCTCTGCTGGCATAGAATCCAACTCCATGCGAAGCCTTGATGCCGCCTCATCTACCAGGTCAATTGCCTTGTCTGGTAAGAATCGGTCAGAAATGTAGCGGTTAGAGAGGTCTGCTGCTGCAACCAGGGCGGAGTCCGTAATACGGACGCGGTGGTGCTGCTCGTACTTCTCCTTAAGGCCACGCAAAATAGAAATGGTGTCCTCAACAGTAGGCTCGGAGACAAGCACGGTCTGGAAACGACGTGCAAGAGCAGCGTCCTTCTCGATGTACTTGCGGTATTCATCCAGCGTAGTGGCACCAATTGCGCGGAGCTCGCCACGGGCAAGTGCTGGCTTCAAGATATTGCCAGCGTCCATGGAACCTTCAGAAGCACCGGCGCCTACGATGGTGTGAAGCTCGTCGATGAAGAGGATAATCTGGCCGTTAGACTTGGCCACCTCTTTGACCACGCTCTTCAAGCGGTCCTCAAACTCGCCACGGTATTTTGCGCCTGCTACCAGGGCAGACATATCAAGCTCAACAAGCTCTTTGTCGCGCAGGGTACTTGGAACGTCGCCAGAAACAATGCGCTCTGCCAGGCCTTCCACGATTGCGGTCTTACCAACACCAGGCTCGCCGATAAGAACAGGATTGTTCTTGGTGCGACGACTCAGAACCTGAATGGTGCGACGAATCTCTTCGACGCGGCCAATAACTGGATCAAGCTTTCCCTGGCGAGCAAGATCGGTCACGTTGCGACCATACTGCTCCAAGGCCTCAAACTGCGGCTTTGCGTCCTGAGAGGTTACGCGCTCATCGCCACGAAGCTCGTTGTAGACCTCTTCCACACGCTTAGCAGTAACGCCGGCGTCACGAAGGATTCTACCTGCATCAGTGTTGTCGTTTGCCAGCGCAGTGAGCAGGTGCTCAGAGGTAACGTAGGAATCCCCCAGCTTAGTGGCAAGCTTCTCGGCCTCGTTAATGACCTTGAGAAGGTCGTTGCCAATGCCAATCTGTGCT
The DNA here is from genome assembly GCA_963548345.1 of uncultured Atopobium sp. Classification (GTDB taxonomy): domain Bacteria; phylum Actinomycetota; class Coriobacteriia; order Coriobacteriales; family Atopobiaceae; genus Lancefieldella. The sequence goes on from CAUUUQ010000003.1 coordinate 53,337, forward strand.
CCACTTACCTTTGGAGCCTTGGAAATTGCCTGGTCTACCTGCGTAGCAATGGTGTCAGGATCTGCGCCAATCTTCTCCAAGATAGAACGCAGGTTGCGCTCATTGCTGTCCAGCAGCGCCTTGAGCAGGTGTGTTGGTGCAACCTCGGAAGCCTCTACATCACCAGCAATACCAAGAGCTGCCTGCAGTGCTTCCTGGGCGGTTACAGCCCATTTATCTAGTCTCATAAAATCACCCTCCTACCCCAAACAAAAATCGTGCCGGGGACTGAATTTTCATCGAATTCTATATACCCCCAAGCACGACTTTTAATACATATCTAAGTGTGTTTGTAGTAGATTTTCTTATCGCGTTGTACTGAGCTTTTTCGCAGACGTGCGCTGAGCTTTTTCGCAGTTTAACACTGGACTTTTTTGCAGTCCAATCCTGCACCTTATAGCCTCTAAAATTCCGCCTCTTTATAGACTAGATTTTGCTCGGCTTCCATTGTCGAGAAAAACATAGCAGGTGTAAGCGCTGGTATATCCGAGCGGGTAAAATCTGCCACATTTCTTGTGACGATATAGTCTGCCTTTATCTTTTTAGCCGCCCGCCAAATAAGACAGTCCTCAAAATCTTCCCACTGCTCATCAAGCGCATACGAAATATCTGCACCATCGATAGAACACACGTTAAGCAGCGTAAATACCTCTTTTAGTATTTCTTGCATGCGAGCAGAGCCATGGGCCTTGGCGCCCACATAGTAAAAATCTGTATATGACTGAGCTGCTATCCACAGCTCAGCGTCCCTAAACTGCTTCATTATGAAAAGCTTTTTAGCGTCAGCGACAAACTGCTCTCTGCACAAAAAGACGTCCAGCAAAACGTTAGTGTCAATCAAGAGCTTCATAGTCATTTGACCTCCACTCGCTGATTGCTTCTTTGTAGGTGCTGTTGCCTAAATCATTCCAAAATGACGCCGGTGCGGAAACTGAAATCTTTCCAAAAAGTGACGCTAGTTCTTCTTTGTCCTTCTCGCTCAATTGGCGAGAAGATCCTTTAGCAAAAGGCTCCGACGCAAAGCTATCATGGGCATCAGGAAGTTTTCCTGTTACCAGCACATATTCAAAAGCTGCATTAATCAGCTTGGTGGTGTTTGATCCAAGCGATTCAAGAACCTCAGAAACCTGATTTTTTACTTCAACAGGAACGCGGGCGGTTACAACACTGTCCATAGCTCCTCCTTTACCTAGTTTTATCATTGTATTCATGTATTACAACCAGGTCAAGAAGTAAAAAGCTAAGCGGTTTCTGACTGGATGGTTCCGTCTTTTAGAACGAGAGAGTGGAAGCGCTCTCTTATTTCTGGAGTTACTTGATGAGATGTCATAACAACGGTTCTCTCATCATCTTTTAAGATCAAATCAATAAGGCTCTGAACAGAATCGGAATCCAAATGGGCAAAGCTCTCGTCATAAATCACAATTTGTGGCTTAAACAAAAAGATTCGTGCAAGAGCCAATCGCTGTCGTTCTCCACCAGAAAGACTACTTCCTGCCTGGTCAATCATATGATTGATTCCATCTGGATATCTGGTAAGAATCTCAGAAAAGCCTGACTTTGTTATAGCATCAATAATTTCTTCATCGGTAAACTCATGGCAAAACAGCGTAACGTTATCCCTGATGGTCGCATTAAAAATAAACGTTTGCTGAGAGCAAGGGATTATAAATCGAGCGTATTGCTCACTTTTGAATTGCTTGATTGGCACACCATCCAAGCAAATATCTCCGTTGTCTGGGCTCAGAGCATCTGTTAACAGTTTGATTAGTGTTGTTTTTCCACTTCCCGAGCTTCCTTCAAGAAGATACTTTCTACCACGTTCCAAATTAAAGCTAATATCCGACAAAACTAATTTGTCCTCGTCATAACCATACGAAACATGATTGACCGATAGATTTGTAAAGTGCTCAGGGGTATCTTTTGTTCCGCCTTCTGTACTTGGAGCTTCATTAAGAAGCGTTTGTATTTTAGTAATAATCTCTTTTGCGCTTCTCATATCAGTAATTGAATCACTTATGTTCTGAATGGGGTTTGCTATGTAGACAACAAGCTGAGATGCCGCGACCATCATTCCTACTGTCATCAATCCATTAAGGGTAAGAATGGCGCCAATAAAATAAATTCCGATGTAAATAATTTGTCCCACAGTAAATGAAAGCAAACGTGCCAAAGAACTAAAGTAACGAGCTCCAAATTTCTGCTTCTCCCAAGCTTGATTCGCGCTACTCATGGCAACCCGCGAAGCCTCTGTTAGATGAAAGCTTCTAAGCAGATCAAACCCTTCAAGATGCTCATTTGCTGTAGCAATAAAATGTTCAGCTGACTCAGATTGTTCTTTTCGCTTGCTAGAAATAATCCCAGACATTGTGTTAGGAACAAACATCTGGACAGCTATCATGCACAAAATGAACAGAACAAGCCATGGTGAAATGAACAGCAAGATTATTAGGCTTACTACACCAGAAAAGACATCTATCAAAAGATCGATAAAAACGCGAAAGTATGTTTCCTCAAGCAAATCAAGGTCGTTAGTAAGGATTGAGAGCCAATGACTGGTGTTGAACGAGTGGAACTCAGGAATAGAGCGACTGAAAATCTTTTGTATCAGCTCGTCACGTAAATGCGTTTGACAGCCCTGTATTACTGACCAGCGCAAACGCCTGCAAATCAAGTCGACAATAAAATAGCAGAGTATATAGAGGCCAAACCAGAGTCCATCATTCAATGCGTCCGACAGATTACCATCCATGGCAAGATTAACGGATTGAAGCATTACAAATGAAAGGGCAATTTCAAACAAGCTGCTCAAAAGAGAGAAGACTACAAAGAAAAATAGTTTGCTTTTTTGCTGTGCGTAAAGGTATTTAAGCATGCCATCTCCCTTAAAAGAGATTTCGTTTAAAAAAGGTTATGACTGCATGTGGTATTCGGTATTCGGTATTCGGTATTCGGTATTCGGTATTCGGTATTCGGTATTCGGTAAATGGTAACCGAATCCAAAAAACCAGCTCCCCACATACGCGCGTGAAGAGCTGGTCATTTACTAATAGCATTTGCCTCGTTGTCTTACGATTCCTTTGGCTGCGTCGGGTCGCCCTCGGAGTTGGCGTCAGAAGAAGCGGAGCTGGGCATACCAAGCAGACGCTGCATCACCATCTCTGGGCTGGTCTCGCTATAACGAACAAGCGAGGTGATGCGCTCGCGCATGTGGTACTCGTGGAGCTCGTCCTCAAGCACGCGAATGCGTTCGCGCAGCTCATCGATAAGATCGTCCTTCTCGAGAGCTCGCTCGCGCATGTCAAGAATGCGCACAACACCGGCAAGGTTGATGCCCTCGTCCGTCAACTTTGAGACAAGATTGAGGCGGTCAATGTCCGCGCGAGAATACAGGCGCGTGTTGCCCCTGGAACGGCCGGGGTTAATCAGGCCCTTCTGCTCGTACACGCGCAGCGTCTGCGGATGCATGCCCGTGAGCTCGGCCGCAACGCTAATCATGTAGAGCGGCTTGTTACGGCCGTCGTCCTTCTTTCGAGCCATTACCGCTCCTCTCGGTAGCTGCGCTCGTCGGCATCAAGCAGCGCCTGAAGAGCGTCTCGCTCCTTCTTGGAAAGTTTTGTTGGAACTTTAACGTCCACTGAAACATACAGCGCGCCGCGAGTTGCAGGATCCTTTACGCGAGGAGCGCCCAAGTTCTTGAACCTGAACGTTTTTCCGCTCTGTGTACCTGCGGGAACCTTGAGTCGCACGGTAGTTCCGTCAGGCGTTGGCACGTCAACCGAGGTGCCCAAAGCCGCCTCATAGATGCTCACTGGCAGCTTCATGCGCACGTCAGCGCCATCTCGCGAGAAGACCGGGTGAGCTGCAACGTTAATGGTAACCACAAGGTTGCCTCGTGGACCACCATTGACGCCGTACTCGCCATGCTTCTTGTAGCGCAGCTTCATGCCATCGTAGGCACCAGCTGGCACCTTGATGGTCAGCGACTGCTCCTCACCAGTTGAAGGCACGCGATAGGTTGCCTTGCGAGAAGTACCCTTAAATGCCTCGTCAAACGATACATTTACGGACATAGTAAGGTCGCTGCCTGCAACTGGACGGTTTGCTCGCCCACCAAAAATGTCGGCAAAGTCAAAGCCGCCAGCTCCCGCGCCCGCACCGCCGCCAAAGCCGCTAAAGAAATCAGCAAAGTTGGCGCCGTTTACGTTGGTGGTATAGGTGTAGCCGCCCTGGCGACCACCAAATCCACCTCCAGGAATGCCTCCAAATGCAAGCATCTGGTCATACTCCTGGCGCTTCTTATCATCAGAGAGCGTATTGTACGCTTCCGAGATCTCTTTGAACTTGGCCTCATCGCCGCCCCTATCAGGGTGGTATTTAGCTGCAAGTTTCCTAAACGCTTTTTGAATATCAGACTTCGAGGCGTCGCGCTTCACGCCAAGAACGTCATAAAAAGTCTTACTATCTGCCATTCAGCACGGCCTCCTCTCTAAACTACTCTGTCTTACTCGGCTGCACCGTTTGCAGCCTCGGCGCCGTCTGCGCCCGCACCGTCAGCGCCCTCAGGCTCAGCTGGACGCCTTGGACCGCCGTGGGTAACAACAACCATCGCAGTACGAATGTCCTTGCCGCCCATGCGATAGCCCTTTTGATACACCTGAGCGACGGTCTCATCATATGCCTCGGTGTCCTCAATCTGGCTCACTGCCTGGTGAGAAAGGGGGTCAAAGGCCTCGCCCACAGGGTTGACTACCTCAACGCCCTCTTTGTTCAGGACGCTTACGAGCTTATTGCATACCGCAGAGACACCCTCAACAAACTGCTTGGCTGCAGGGTCAGTCAGGTTGTCCGCGTGCTCAATGGCACGCTCCAGATCGTCAATAACGGGGAGAAGGTCAACTACCAGCTTCTCCGTTGCACGCTGACGCTCATCAAGACGCTCCTGAGCGGTACGACGACGGTAGTTATCCCAATCAGCCTGCAGGCGAAGGAAACGATCATTTGCCTCGGCTGCCCGCTGCTTTGCGGCCTCAATCTGATCGGAGACTGAGTCAAGCTCGTTCTGTAGACGGTCACGCTCTTGAGCTGCACGCTTTGCGTCGGCAGCAATCTCCGCCTCTGCCGTTTCTTCTCCGCGACGAATTGCTTCTGCGATCATCTCTTCTTCGGTCATCGGACGGCCTGTGCCCGCCGCGCCAGCTGCGCCGTTGGCAGCGGACTCGTTGCCATCAAGCGTCTGACTTGCGGAACCATCCCCCACAACGCCAACGGCACCTACGGTTTTCTCACCGTTATTCTCGTTATCAAAGGTAGTGTCAACCTTGTTCTGGTCCTCTGTTGCCACTGCCATCACCTCCCTATGTGTAGAAGGCGGCCAAACGTTTCCGCCAGCCGCCTCCGAGTCACATCACATTGTCTACCAGCTACTGCACCAAGTTACCCAAGCGCATATGCCGAGAAACTCAGATTAGTTCTGGTTCTTATCGTCGTCGACAACCTCGTAGTCTGCATCAACAACGTCTGGCTCAGAAGGGTTGTTTGCTGCGCCGTTGTTGCCAGCGGTCTGAGCCTGAGCGTCAGCGTAGACAATCTCTGCGAGCTTCTGGCCAACCTCAGTGAGCTTCTCGCCAGCCTTCTTGATTACCTCAATATCAGAGCCATCAAGTGCGGTCTTTGCCTCAGCAACAGCCTCTTCAACAGCCTTCTTCTGATCCTCAGGGACCTTATCGCCAAGGTCTTTGACGGTCTGCTCGGTGCTGTATGCCAGGGAGTCTACCTGGTTACGAACCTCAATCTCGTCCTTGCGCTTCTTGTCTTCCTCAGCGTGGGACTCTGCGTCCTTGACCATGCGGTCAACTTCGTCGTCGGACAGAGCGGTGGAGCCAGAAATGGTGATCTCCTGGGACTTGTCGGTTGCCTTGTCCTTAGCGGTGACCTTCAGGATACCGTTTGCGTCGATGTCAAAGGTAACCTCAATCTGAGGGATACCACGCTGAGCAGCAGGAATACCAGTAAGGTTGAACTTACCAAGGCTCTTGTTGTCAGAAGCCATCTCGCGCTCGCCCTGGAGGACGTGAATCTCAACGGAGGTCTGGTTGTCAGCTGCGGTGGAGTAAACCTTTGTGCTGGAAGTTGGGATGGTGGTGTTGCGGTCGATGACCTTGTCAACAACGCCGCCGAGGGTCTCAACACCCAGGGACAGTGGGGTTACGTCAAGCAGCAGGATGCCGGAAACGTCGCCGGTAAGAACGCCGCCCTGAACAGCTGCACCATCTGCAACAACCTCGTCTGGGTTAACGGACATGTTAGGCTGCTTGCCGGTCATGCTCTTGACCAGGTCCTGAACAGCTGGCATACGAGTGGAGCCACCAACCAGAATGACCTCGCTCACATCGGAGAGCTGAAGGCCTGCGTCCTGGAGTGCCTTGGTTACAGGAGCCTTGCAGCGGTCGAGAAGATCGCGGGTGATGCGCTCAAACTCTGCACGAGTCAGGGTGTAGTCAAGGTGCTTAGGACCAGATGCATCTGCAGTGATGAATGGCAGGTTAATCTGTGCCTGCTGAGCGCTGGAGAGCTCCTTCTTGGCGTTCTCTGCAGCCTCCTTGAGGCGCTGAAGTGCCATTGGATCCTTGCGGAGGTCAATGCCGTTATCGGAGTTGAACTTGTCTGCAAGCCAGTCGATAACGCGCTGATCCCAGTCGTCACCGCCCAGGTGGTTGTCGCCGTTGGTTGCAAGAACCTCAACAACGCCGTCTGCAAGATCAAGCAGGGAGACGTCGAAGGTACCGCCACCAAGGTCGAAGACAAGAACCTTGTGGTCCTGGTCCTTCTTGTCTAGACCGTAAGCAAGAGCTGCTGCGGTTGGCTCGTTAACGATACGCTGAACGTTAAGGCCAGCAATCTTACCTGCGTCCTTAGTTGCCTGACGCTGTGCATCATTGAAGTATGCTGGGACAGTAATAACAGCGTCGGTTACAGGCTCACCGAGGTACTTCTCGGCGTCTGCCTTCATCTTTGCGAGGATCATAGCGCTGATCTGCTCTGGAGTGTAGTCAACACCTTCAATCTCAACAACTGCGCGGCCGTCGGTGCCAGCCTTAACCTTGTAAGGAACAGTCTTAATCTCAGACTGGACCTCGTCAAACTTGCGGCCCATGAAACGCTTGATGGAGAAAACAGTGTTTACAGGGTTAGTAACAGCCTGGTTCTTTGCTGCCTTACCAACAATGCGGTCACCGTCAGCGCGGAAACCGACGACGGAAGGAGTTGTGCGGTCTCCCTCTGCGTTTACGATAATAGTTGGCTCTCCACCCTCGAGGACAGCCATAGCTGAGTTTGTAGTACCCAAGTCAATTCCAAGAATCTTACCCATTGTGAATCATCCTTTCCTATGTACGTATTCCGTTTGGCGAGAAACCCCACAGGTAGATGACCTAAAAAGGGGCACAAGCTAACCGCGAACACATACTGTGTTTCTGCTTTACGGTTTTGCTTATACCCCTATGTCTGACTTATATACATAATCTAAGTCAGTTTGTAGTAGATTTTTTTAGTGACATTTTTTAGCCACTGACGGATTACTTGTTTAAGTCGATTTAACCCTCACAGATACAATTTAAAAATTTTATTATCGTTTCAAAATTATCCGTTTCAATCTGTCGAATGAATTCTGAGCCAATCACCGCTCCGTCAGCGCCATTTGAAAGAACTTCCTTGATACCCTTGTTGTCTTTAATCCCAAATCCTACAAAGGCAGGCAAATCAGAAAACTTTCTTAGTCTTTTTATTGTGTCGACATACGCATGTTGACTTGATAAGTCTCCTCCTGTTTTTCCTGCAGCGGAGACCACGTATGCAAAATGCGTAGACTCATTGATGGCTTGTTCCATCTCTAAATCCGACATAGATTCAGAGAATATTCTTACAATTCCCGAGTAATCATTACGTGATTGAACGCCATCGACACAAAGAACCGCATCATAAATCCAATAAGGAAGTTTTTTAATCTTATAGTTTTCCAATCCTTCTGCATAAGTCATAAGCACAATGCGTGAGGAAAAAATCTTCCTGATTTTAGAAAGCTCTTCTCGAACAACATCAGCATTTAGCATAGGCAATGTTAGTTCATGCGTTTTTTTGATTGTCTCACCATCCATAAAAGGGTCACTTACTGGAAGACCAATCTCAACGCATCCAATGCCGTGTCCTTCAATCTCTTGAAGGACACGGTAGAACATTTCCCAATTCGGATATCCCAGCGGCAAATACAGCGCTAGTTTTCTTGCTAGTTCATTATTCTCATTGCTACCGGAATATTTTTGCATCAGAAATCCTTAGAATGGAAGAGCGTGAAGAATGAAACCAAGGAGTGGGCCGTATACGCAATAGTCGGTCTCAGAGAGAATACGCATGATAGGCTCGTAAGATCCGACAAATGGCAGAAGCAGAGCCTGACCAAAAATAAGGATAAAACCATTAACAAGAGAACCAATTACTGCGCCTCTAGCGCCGCCGTGTGCATTACCAAAAATTGCTGTCGCTGCACCAGTAAAGAACGTTGGAATAAGTGCTGGGAAAACAATAATTGGATATCCAACTGCAGCAAGAATTACCATGCCTACAAGTCCAGATAGAAGACTGCAAAGGAATCCAACAATCACGCAAGTTGGATAGCCTGGGAACAGCAGCGGAACATCCAGACCAGGCTTTGCTCCAGGAATAATCTTATCTGCAATACCGTGGAATGCTGGAATAATCTCTGCAAGCATCATTCGAACGCCAGTAATGATGACGGTAATCCACATGCCAAAACTAATGCCCTGAAGAATTGAATAAACCAAGACGTCCTGTCCTCCAGAAATATTTTCCATAACCCATGCAGGATTTGCAACAATGCTTACGCAAAGGAAAAGCAAAGTCATTACCAGCGTTAGAGCGATGGTCATCTCACGAAGAAAAGCAAACTGCTTTGGAATTTTAATCTCTTCAAGGTCGTGCTCTTTGTTACCAAAAGCTTTTGCAAGATATGTAGAAATCAGTAGACCAGTAGAGCTTGAATGAGCAAGAGTAATCTCTTCTCCACCCTTAACGCCCTTAATGCAGTGATTAACATAGGCGCAAGAGAATGTCATATAGCATCCGAGAAGCACTGAACCAACCACAACAATTCCCCAGAAATCAAGCGGTGTGTTGTACTTAAGTAGAGCGGCAATCAGACCTGCAAAAAAGAATGCAACATGTGCTGAAAGATGAACAAACTTAAATTTTGTAAATCTTGCCAAAAGTAAGTTAATTAAAAAACCGAATGCAAAAATTAGAGAGAGCTCTGTACCAAGATCGGTCATGTATTCAGCGCTAGCAGTGCCAATATCGGTGGCAGGAACAGAGCCATTTCCGAAAGCTTTTCCAATCATTGTTGCCAAGGGCAAAAGCGCCATTCCAAGCGTTTGTCCTCCAACATTGATCATTGTGAAGCCAATCATCGCCTTAATCGCAGATGGAAGAAGCTGACTCCACTGTCTCTTCATTGCAATCATTCCGATTACAACGACTAGTCCAATAATAAATACTGATTGGCTTAGATAATGATTGACGATGTAAAGAAAAATCTCCATGACACTATCCTTCCATCTGGTTAATGTGCTGCATTAGCTGATCTTTTAGATATGCCTTATCCATCATGTTGTCGATGCGAATTATTGGAACAGAAGTTTCCCTCAGAGCATCAGCAAAATCTGATGTAGTAATAACTAAATCATGTGCAGATGGATCTACGGAGCCGATATCTGACGCGTCAACAGTTCCGTCAATTCCTTCGGCATCTAAAATCTGCTGAGTAAACAGCCTCATCATCATGCTACTGCCTACACCAGCGCCACACACTGTTACAACTTTAATCATAATTACCTACCTCCTACTTGTAATTGCGATTACTTCAGCAGCTTTGTCTGCTTTTAATATCTTCTGAACGTTTTCCTCATCGCTTAGAAGCTCTGCCAAATCTGCAAGCGCATTCAAATGCGTTTGATGGTCAATCGCACAAAGAGCAACCACTAGTTGCACTGGATCATTCTTGGGATGACCAAAATTCACCGGCTGCTCGAGGGTAATAAGCGAAAAGCCAATTCCTAGAGCTCCCTCTTCTGGCCTTGCGTGAGGCATGGCAATACCTGGAGCAATAACAATATAGGTTCCGTTAATTCGGACATTTTCTATCATTGCCTCAATGTACTCTTCCTTTGCAACACCTTTCTTTACTAATAATCTTCCAGCCTCCCTAACTGCATCGTCGCTATCTTTGGCGCAGTAATGCGTTTCAACCAAATCTTCGGTAAGAACTTCTTCTAGCATTGGGCAATACCTTTCTTCTTTATCCTGCTTAGGTAAAAAACCTAAATACTCTTCGAGTTTTTTCTGTAAGGTTTTTTCGTCAGATTTACTAAGAGTTACTGTTTGTGAAACGATGGATAGAATTTCATCTGGAGAAATAGTTTTTTCTCTCACTCTAAGAATGTTTTCGATTTTTCTTTGATCTCTTGAGTCAAACTGAGGAGAAACTTCAACAACCTCGACGTTCTTATACGTAAAGGGAAACGTGCTGACAACAAAATCAATGTTGTGACTTTCAAGCCATTTCTGTGCTTCATTCGATCCAAAAGTTCCCAGTACTGAAACTTCATATTTGGACTCTAGTCTTGAAGAAACTATTTCGGATGTAGCCACACCAGCATGACAAACCACAATCACCTTAGGTCTTAATTCGACGGGTCTTTTTGTTCTCTCCTGGGAAGCCATGAAGAACATAGTAAGAAATGCAATTTCGTCATCAGAAAAGGAGACTGAAAGTCCCTTTTCCAAAATAGAAATTGATTCAGCCGTCGCTTTATATAAGCCTTCAAACTCATTTACTACATAATCTAAAAGTGGATTGTATACTGCTTCTCCACTTACAGCACGCCAATATGCAGGTCTTAGGTGATTAAGTATGCTTTCAAAAAGCTTTTCGTCATTGGCAAAATTCGACGGCGTGACCAGCTGATCCATTTTATCGATGAATTCAGAGACTAAAATTCTTAACCTGATCCAGTTTTCGGAGATGTAATCACTCATCCCAACAACAGTTGATTCTCTAAATTTTGCTGAAAGAAAATACAGTTCATCCTCTGTAATATCTTCACCATAGAGCTCTTTTAAATTATCTACACATTTATTTACTGCACCGTATTCAGGACTGCTCAGCAAATCCGCTTTATCAATGTTGCAGGAAAGACCGAGAAGCTTATTCCCCTTAAATCTAGCAATGGATACAAGCATGTAAGCAATTAACTTTTGCTGAGCATTTTCTGAATATTCAACTTGAAGACAATTTGATATTTCATCTATTGAAGTTTTTATTTGATTGATTTGTTCACTATCCTGCTCGCTGATAAATGCATACAGATATGGCCAATCTTTTGTTAAGTTATCAGCAAAAAGGCCTCTTATCTTGAGTTCGTTGCCTGTGACTGATACACCTTTAAAAGGAGTAGCCTCTATGCAGAAATAACTTCCAGTGAAACTCTTTTTAATTTCATCCAAATCTCTCTGGATTGTATTTTTAGAAAGCCCAATAGCATGCTGAAGTTCTGAAATTGATATTTCTCTTGCCCGTAAGATGACAAGATTGAGAATAACTCGTCTTCTCATTTCTGGATCAAGATAAAAAATATCGTCTTTTTTCACCAGCTCTGAAAACTCAATTTCAACTGGAGCTTCATATGTCAAAACACCTCTAGCATTTTGAATTGAAGCATGACCTTGGGAAGTCAAAAGTTGATTTAAGGTTGATAGGTCTTTATATACAGTTCGAGAGGATACATTGTGCTGCTCTGCAAATTTCTCAACAGAAATCTGCTCGGCTCCTCGGCACAATATATTAAATAAATTTTCCACTCGACTTTTCATTTTATTTCCACCTCATAAGTAGGTTATATGCTGTTCAAAATCCAAACAAATATCATTTGATTCATCCACTTTGAAGCAAATGGGAAGTCTTTTTATATATCAAATTATTAATCATTTTTTCTTTAATTGATAAAAAACAAGACCTCAATGATTGCTCATCGAGGTCTTGTTCCTCTGGACCAATATTTATTAGCAAACCTATCCCAGCAGCGTATCCCTACCGTAAGCCTCGTGCCATACAGCAGAGAACTCGTCAACAGCAATCTTTGTGCCAGGATGGTCAATCATAGTGTAAACAATATCAGGTGGAAGAGTAACTGCGTCGATGCCAGCGGAGATGAGTGCATGAACCTGCTCAGTATTCTTAAATGATGCAGCAAGAATCTTAGAATTCAGTCCATGAGTCTCAAGCATCTGCATAAGGTCAAAAACCTGACCAATACCGTCGCCGTAGTTGCACATGCGATTAACGTAAGGAGCCAAGTAATCTGCACCGTTCATTGCTGCAAGGAATGCTTCGTCAGCAGAATAAATAGCAGTTGCAAGAACGCCAAGGCCCTCGGACTTGAGCTGTTTAATTGCTTTGTATCCGTTGTGGGTAACAGGAATCTTCACATAGGTATTCTCGGGACGAAGGCCGCAGATATAACGAGCCTCTTCCAACATCTTCTGATAGTCAGTCGAAACGACCTGAACAAAGAACTTTTGCTCAGGAAGCAGATACTCCACGAACTCTTTGATTACCTGCTCAGGTTGCTTACCACTTCTAGTGATGATTGCAGGATTGGTGGTAACTCCATCAATAGTCAAAAGCTCATCAAGCTGCTTAACTGCCTCAAGATCAGCTGTATCCAGAATAAACTCCATGCTTGGCTTCCCTTCATCACTAGGGCATCTATGTACTAACAACTATTTTAGCCATTGTACTTCTCGCCATGAGCTGCCATTCATCTTATCTATGAGCGGCAGTGTATATGAAGTATTAAGCGCTACTCAGGGTCTATAGCATCAACCAGTGGAATTCTGATAGTAAATACAGAACCCTGAGGGTTATTTTCAGAGACTGTTATGGAAGCTCCATGCCGCTTCAAGATGGTCTTGACCAGTGAAAGACCAATGCCTGCCCCGCCAAACTCTCTGGATCGTGACTTATTCACCCTGTAGAACGGCTCAAATACAAGCTCTCTTTGCTCAGGTGCTATGCCTACTCCTGTATCGGCAATTATAATCACGCCTTCTTGACCCCTGGTTTCTAGAGTAATGTTGACTGAACCTTTTTCATTGTTATAACGAATGGCATTTTCAACCAGGTTATAAAGAGCTCGATATAGCAGATTGGTATTTCCTTTAACGATAAAGGTCTGTGCCTCAGATTGAACCATGGACTGTTCGTCAATCTGCGTGTTAACCTGCACGTTTACCATATTATTTTGTGCAATCGATTCAAGATCATCTACAACTGTTTTAATTACCGCATCAAGAGAAACATCCTCAACCTCTCCAAGCTCAGATGTCTCTGTGAGTTCCAAAAGGTCAGTGATGATGGAAGATAGGCGGTCAATGTATGTCTCCATCGTGTCTACAAGCTCGTCATATTCATGCTGCTCGCGTTTCTTTTTCTTGAAAACGTCAAGCTTGGTCCGCAGCACCGCAATTGGCGTTCTAAGCTCGTGAGCTGCGCTAGCCGAGAAACGCCTTTGCATTGCAAATGCTTCATCTAGTTGCTCAGTCATCTGATTAAATGACTTAACCAGCTCCTGAATCTCTTCTCCACCGCCCTCAATTTCAATGGAATCAGACAATGTATTTGGGCTAATTTCTTTCATGTGAGCAGAGAGCTGTTGAACTGGCTTGGTATAGTGGCCTATTAAAAAATAAGCTACACAGCTTCCTGCAGCAATCACAACAAGCAAGATACCCAGCGCGTCAAACAAAATAGAGCGTTCGATAGCATCTACATCCAAAACGATAGAAAGAGCTCCCTGATTGATGGCGTTGGCTGCAGCTAGTTCCAGCAGTTCAGAAGTCGAGCGATACACAAGCCATGTCAGAACAACACAACAACACACCAATAAACCCACCATAAGAAGGGTGAGTTGAGCGCGTATTGAGCGCATTGGCTTTGGGATTATTTCACTTATCTTAGTCATCGCTGTCCCTCTTAAAGCAATAACCCTCTCCTACTTTGTTAGAAATTGGGTCATATCCAAGAGCTTCTCGCAACTTTTTTCGTACCGAAAAAATGTGAACACGCACAGAATTGCTGAATAAGTCCACGTTGCTATCCCACGCATGAGTCATTAGCTCTTCACTGCTCACAACCGCTCCAGCATGTCGCATCAGATACTCTAGAATTGCAAGTTCTTTCTTAGTGAAATTAACCTGAACGTCTCTAACAAAAACTTGTCGAGCCGTAGTGTCAAACCGAAGTTCTCCCAGCGTCAAAGACGCCTCCCCGTGAGTATACTCACGGCGCAAAAGCGTCCTAATACGAGCTTCTAGCTCGCCAAACGCAAAAGGTTTTATAAGGTAGTCATCAGCACCCGCATCTAATCCAACAATGCGATCAGAAACCGATGAACGCGCAGAAAGAATCAGCACCTTAGTCTCTGAGTGCTCCGCTCGTAGTGTACGCAGCAAATCAAGTCCATCGATTCCAGGAAGGTTAAGGTCAAGTAGGATCAGGTCATACTGTTCAAGCTGGGCCATCTCAAGCGCCTGAGTGCCGTTGTCGACAAGATCAACGTAATAACCGTCCAGCTCAAGACCCTCTCCAATGGAGGCCAGAAGCTCTTTTTCATCTTCTACCACTAGGATCTTCAAGTCTTCCCTTTCAAATGCAGCTTGATGCCATTGGCAAGTATTAGAGTACGCCTGGACCAAGCTCAACTAACTCAGCCCAAGCGTACTTCATACAGCATTTCAAATGCTAACCGATTAAACCCTACGGCGAGAAGTTCTTCTCGCCGTGTGCCGTGAGCGGTATGTAAGTTTCTATAACCTACTTTGACTGAGCAAGAGCCTGGTCAACGCGCTTTTGAAGTTCGCTGCCCTGAAGCTTGCTGGCTCCACCGGTAATTGGATCGCCCACAAGTCTACCGTTCTGATCGATGACCATAGTAGTTGGGAATGCTGTTAGACCTTCGATAACGTGACCGCCATCGCTGTGAGGATCAAGAGCGACGTTTCCGTAGGTAACGCCCTGCTTCTGGAGAATATTCACAGCCTCCTTCTTAGCGTCGTCCGTGTATGCGGCTTCGGCGTTAACACCCAGGACATTGACACCTTTATCCTTATAGGTATCCGCAAGTTCTTGAAGCATTGGCATCTCCTGAATGCAACCAGTACAGCCATTGAACCAGAAGGTCAGAACAGTGACCTTATTCTGTCCAAATACAGTGTTGTCATAGGTAGCGCCAGTAGTGATATCTGTTGCCTTAAAATCTGGGAAGGTATCGCCGTCCTTGAGGTGCAGTTTTGATGCCGCCTCAGGTGGAACTGCAGCGGAATTCTGCTGCTCGGCAGTTGGAGCGGTTGTTGTGCCTGTGTTGCCAGTACCACCAACGCTGCATCCAACAAGCGCAACTGCCATAAGTAGGCCAGCGACATACGTCAGGGATTTTGTTACAAATTTTTTCATTTCATAGTCCTTTCTTTCTTTTCTACGTACAAAACGTAGCTATACACGTTTTATGACACTTACTTCATTGAGCTTGTCGCCTGTAAATCAGCCAGGTGCTTTGCTGTAGCAACCTTTTCCGACTGCTCAATTTTCTTGTTGATTAACAGGAGTTTTGCGTCAATCGCATGAACAGGACAGACCTTTATGCACTCTCCGCAGCGAATGCACTCAAGAGCTGCGTTATTCTTCGTAATATCTACGTCCATCTTGCATGTACGCGCACACTTTCCGCAGCTTACACAGGTCTTCTCGTCAACTCGATACTGCAAAATTGAGATGCGATTGAATAGAGAATAAAAAGCTCCGAGCGGGCAAATCCATTTGCAAAAAGGACGATAAAACATAATGCTCAACAGCACGACAGTTGCCAGAATGCTGAACTTCATCGTAAAAAGTGTGCCCAGAGCTGCCTTAATACTGACATCTGCTAAAGAAAGCGGAATTGCTCCCTCGAGAATTCCCTGTGGACAAACATACTTACAGAAATAAGGCTCTCCCATTCCTACAGCATTTTGAATCAAAGCTGGTAGAGCCCAGACAAGTACAATTAATATGACGTACTTCAAATAGCGCAAGGCTTTGAGCTTTTTAGTGCTAAATTTTTTTGGGAATGGAATCTTGTGGAGAAGATCTTGTACCCAGCCAAATGGACAAAGAAATCCGCAGACAAACCTTCCTAGCAAAGTTCCAATGAGAATCAAAATACCCGTAATGTAATACGAGAAGCTGAATTTAGAAGATCCAACTACCGCCTGAAATGCTCCAATAGGGCAAGCACCCGTAGCTGCTGGGCAAGAATAGCAGTTAAGTCCAGGAACACAGACTGACTTTGCAGGACCGGTATAGATAGTTCCCTTGGCAAAATTTGTTAGGTGAGGGTTGGTTAGAAAGGTTGCGCATGCCTGCACGAAACCTCTTTTAGTGATAAATTCTCGCACTTTCTTTCCAAGAAATTTTATCCCTGAGAACACTTTCACTGCAGGTCACCTAACCAATACCTACACACTCAAGGCAGATTCGTACCGCTTTTCCCAATACGACACTAACCTCTCCGCGAGAAGCGCCATAGACTACAAATGCACATCCTAATAGCAAAAATAGAATAGGCAGGATACGTAGGCGGCAGTTCCAACCACAAGCTTGCTTTGATTTCATAGACACTCCCTTCTCCTGGCTCTAGTACAGCAGAAGAGGTGTTAAATCGCTGTTAAGCTGATTTAAATTTCCCGGAAGGGTTATAAATAGCTACTCAAATATCTTTTGGATTTCTACGAATATCATGGCAATGCCAATGGCAATGGCTCTTAAATACATCTTGAATGTGGCTCAAGTGCGATCCAAAAGTTGCCATGAAACTTTTTATATAAATCTCCGAACTTATAAAATATGTAATCACATAAAACCGCAGGCACACAGCTTGCGAATAAATCGGGCCTTCTTGTCATCGACTCAGGAAGCAAATTTCAGATCTCCACAACACACCTATGACAGATAATCTGTCAAAAAGACGTATACATGACGCCGAAAATAGCTAAAACGTGCAGATTATCTTCATTTGATGTGTAATATGGCCGCAATTGTGCAGATTATCTGTCATAGGTGTGTTCCTTAGAAGCGGAATTTACCTATAGTTAGATTTTTTATATTTCTATATTTATTTTCTAGCATATTAGATGAAGTTTATGCATAGAGATGCATATCAAGTAGGGAGACTGCTTAGCCGTCAGGCAAGATGCTCTAGTTTCCTGGTTATTTTGACTAAAGCTGTACGATTCCCCCAGTAAGACCTACTAAAACCGCACTATTTTGCACGCCAAGCCTAAAAGTCGCCGCCAACACGCTACAGAAAAAGCTGGTAATCCGAAAGGATTACCAGCTCAAGGTCAGTATGTTTCTCGCCACATGAGAAAGCCACGTGTGAGCAGCGCTTTCGTGCCTAGCGCAGCGCGTTCGCGCCGCGACAACGCCGCACTTGGAGGTCGCGTGGACCTGTGCGCTCTTAGTGAGTTGCGTCCTCGAAGAACTCCCATGCCTGAGCGTCGGTTGCGCCCTCGTGAACGATCATGCGGACAGCCTCGGCCATCTGCAGAGGATGGGTGCTCTGGAAGATGTTGCGACCCATGTCAACGCCGCGAGCGCCCTTGCGGATAACGTCGTATGCAAGGTGCAGAGCGTCGCGCTCAGCAAGCTTCTTGCCGCCAGCGACAACAATTGGAACTGGGCAAGCTGCAACAACTTCCTCGAAGTCCTCGCAGTCGTAGGTCTTAACAATCTGGCAGCCCATCTCGGCGATGATGCGGGTTGCAAGCTTGAAGAAGCGACCAGTGCGCTCCATATCCTTACCAACAGCGCAAACGCCAAGGGTAGGAATGCTGTAACGGAAGCCAGCATTGATGACCTGGCTAAGGTTGTCGATGCTGGAGAGCTGGCCGTCGGCACCGATGAAGGTCTGAACAGCCATGCAGTCTGCGTTCATGCGGATAGCGTCCTCGATGTCAACAGTAACAACCTCGTGGGAGAGGTCTGCCTGCAGCATAGAAGAACCAGAAGAAACGCGAAGAGCAATGCCCTTAGAGACCTCAGGAGAAACGCAGGTCCTGATTGCGCCACGGGTGCCCATGAAGCAGTCAACGTAAGGAGCAAGCTGTGGAAGCAGCAGGTCAAGACGCTCGAGACCAGCGGTTGAACCCATGAAATAACCGTGGTCAAATGCGAACATTACAGTGTTGCCGCTCTTTGGATCAAAAATGTTGGAGAGGTGCTTCTGCATACCCCAGTCGAGGTTGTTTGCACCCTTTACATAAAATCCCTGATTGTTAGCAAAAGGAGTGTCTACGTGATAATCCTTAGCTACTTTCAATCCGTCCAGATCTGCCATGAAAATCCTTTCAATAAAACCTTAAAGCGCGCAGAGGAGGCGCCTTCTTCGGCGAAGCTGCCTCGTAAGAGAACGCGCTTCTTGGACGCGCCTCTTTGGGCGGCGTACACCCTAGGAGGACCGCCCTCCTCTGCGGCTGAATTACCTCATAAGCTGGCGAGAAGATCGGTCTTCTCGCCAGCCGCAAACTTACGCCGCAAACTTACGCCTTGATTAGAAGGAGTAGTTGTTCATGTTCTCCTTGGTGAAGACAAGGCGCTCAGGAAGCAGGACAACGCCGTTGTTCTTCTCGGCAGTCTTTGCACCCTCAGCGATGGAATTGTTAGGCTCAACCTTGACATCGCCGATGCTTGGGATGGAGATGGTGTCGCCAACCTTGACCTCGTTACCAGCTGCAAGGAATGCTGCAACGTAGCAGCCCATAGCGCCCTGAACTGCGCAGTCCCAGAGGCCCCAGTTGTAGATGGTGCCGTGCTCGCAGTAGGACTTGATGGACTGTGGAGAAGCAAAACCGGTGATAGTGATCTTCTTTTCGTCGTAGCCCTTGTTCTCTGCAGCCTGGAGCTGGCCAGGAAGAGCGGTGGAGTCGTTGCAGATAATCAGGTCAATATCTGGATAAGCGTCGAGAATTGCCTCACCAATGGTGATTGCCTGCTCTGCGTCCTGGTTGGAGTAGTAGTTCTCGTGGACGTTCTTCCACTTAGGATACTTCTCCTTGATGATCTTCTGTGCAGCTACCTGCCAGGAGTTCTGGTCGGTAACAGTTGCCTGGGAGTAGTGCCAGACGTAGGTAATCTCGTCCTTCTCTGGATCCTTGCCGCGCTCCTTGAGACCAGCAACGCCCATGTCAACAAGCATCTGACCAAGGATCTCTGGAGTACCCTGGGAAACCATGAGGGTACGATCCTCTGGGTTAGCGTCAGAGTCCCAAGTGGTAACTACGATACCAGAAGCAGTTGCCTTCTTCAGAGCGTCAGAAACGCCCTTTGCGTCAACAGTAGAAATGCTGATTGCGTCTACGCCGTTAGCTACTGCCTGGTTAATAACGGAAACCTGAGCGGAAACAGAAGCGGTTGCGTCACCAATGTAATCAACGGTGAAGCCCCACTCCTTTGACTTGTCCTGTGCGCCCTTGTTTGCGGACTCGAAGAATGCGTTTCCGGTGACCTTAGGGATAAATGCTACGGTCTTACCCTTGACGTCTTTACCACCCTCGGACTTCTTGGTCTCTTCTTTCTTCTCGCCACCACCATTATTGCAGCCTGCCAGAGCGAGGCCAGCGCTAACTGCGGTGATACCAGCGGCACCAATAAAACCACGACGAGTAATCTCTTGCATAGGTAACCTCCCTTGTCTGTGCCTAAGGCACAATTTCCCCAAAGCTTATGCCTTGGCTTTACTGCTGCTTGAGAGCAGCGATTTCAAAAACGTACCGATATTTGTTCCGCTTGCTGCCGATCGAGCAACGATGACAACAACCAGCAGGACACCAACAGGAATATCCAGATACTGTGGGCTTACCTTGAAGCACAGTGGCAAGCCGAAGCGCAAGAACGCAATAACAAACGAAGCAAGTGCGGTACCAACAATGGAGCCCTTACCACCAGTGGAAAGCGTGCCGCCCAAAACAACTGCGGTGATG
This sequence comes from uncultured Atopobium sp., assembly GCA_963548345.1. Classification (GTDB taxonomy): domain Bacteria; phylum Actinomycetota; class Coriobacteriia; order Coriobacteriales; family Atopobiaceae; genus Lancefieldella. Next base: position 73,521 of record CAUUUQ010000003.1, read on the forward strand.
ATGTCCATGGTAAGGTCAGCGCCAAGGTCGGATTTAGCGGTACCAAGGTAAGCGGTCAGAACAACACCTGCAATGACTGCGGAGACTGCAGAGAGCATGTAGGTAGACATAATGACTGCTCGGCTGTTGATACCAGAAAACTCAGCTGCGCTCTGATTAACGCCAACCAGGGTAATGCGGCGACCATACTTGGTCTTGTGCAGCAGGATAAATGCAATGACCAGCATCAGAATATAAATAAGAAGCTGGAATGGGATAACTCCAAAGAGCTGGAAGTTAGATACAAACTTGAAGTCCTCGGGGAAGCCACCAATTCCCTGGTAGCTCTCAGTCTTGGAAAGCGTAGAGATGAGCAGCGCCAAACCAGAGTACAGGAAGCTGCCGCCCAGGGTAACAACCATTGCTTGTACTCGACAGTATGCAATCAGGAAGCCCGAAAGCGCACCACAGGCAACAACCAGGACAAAGGCCACGCCTACTGCGCCCCAGATTGGTAGACCAAAGTCCTGCCAACCAACACCAATGGTAATGGAGGTCAAACCAACCAAAGCTGCAACCTGAATGTCAATGCCGCCAGTAACCATAACAAGCGTTACAAAAAGAGAGATCATAAAAACTGGCAGGTTATCGTTAATACTGGTGAACAGCAATGCTGGACGAAGAAACTTACCGTTCGCTGCGCCAAAAATAATAAACTCGAGTACCAAAAGGCCAATAAGAATCATGTTCCAGCTTGTCTGGCCCTTAGACAAAAATCCCTTAAGCGTCTTCATCATTAGCGAACACCGCCCTTCTTACCCAAAGGGCTCATTGCAGCCTCACCAAAGTCTGCAATCTGCTCTGCAAGAATCTCAGAGGTGGCCTTTGGAGAAACGCGTGCGTTCAGACGAGCATGCCTGTTCTGAACAATAGAGCGGTGCTGAAGCAGAGCGTCAACAACAACAATGACAATCAGGATGACGCCAGTAATTGCGTTGTCGTAATTTGACGAGAAGCCCATGAAGACCAACAGGTAGCTGATGGATGCCATGATGACGGAACCGACAGCTGCACCAAGGACAGAGCCAACGCCACCAAGCAGACTAACGCCACCAAGAACGCAAGCTGCAATAGCCTTCATCTCATAGCCGTTACCACTCATTGGGGTAACAAAGCCAATGCGGCTGCAGAAGATGATGCCGCCGATAGCTGCCATAACGCCGCAGATGACGTATGCCAAAACCTTGGTCTGAAGAGCTGGAATACCAACCAGAGTTGCACCGTTAGCGTTATCGCCAACTGCTGCAAACCAGCGACCACGACGGGTCTGGGTCAGTGCAAAGTGAATCAGAATAACCAGTGCAATAACTGCGCAGTAGTAAACGGTGAAGTCACCAATACCAGTTACTGCCGAGAAGTCCTTGAACTCCTTAGGCAGGTTCTCAACCCACTGACCATTGGTGTACACGTAAACGATACCGCGCAGGACGCCGTTGGTGCCCAGGGTAAAGATGAGCGATGGGGCCTTCATAACGGCAACGCCCCATGCGTTTACCAGGCCAATTGCTACGCCAATAAGAATGCCTACCAGGCAAGCAACAGGAAGTGGAGTTCCATCTCTGAGCATGCTGCCAACTACCACAGCAACAAGACCCAGGTTGGAACCAACAGAAACGTCAATCTCACCAATGAACAGGGTGAAAGCCACACCAACAGCGACCAATGTGTAGACAACGGACGTGTTAAAGCAGGCAGCAATTGTTGCTGGCGTCAAGAATGCGGGATTCATTGCACCAACAATAATAAAGAGAGCAATCAGGAATGCGAGGCTGCTCAATCCCCTAGCCTTGAGAAGGCGCTTTACAAGATCCATACGTCACCTCCTACAATCCAAATGCAGCGGACATGAGGTTGTCCTGCGTAATTTCTTCTTTTTTGAACTCGTGATTAATGCGTCCCTGATACATGGTGAACGCACGGTCGGCAAGCTCAATAATCTCTTCCATATCTGAAGAAATCAGAAGAATAGAAACACCTTGCTTACGGAGCTCCTGCAGAACAGCGTATACATCGCCACGAGCAGCAGCGTCAATACCACGAGTTGGCTCGTCCAAAATAACAACCTTTGGAGCAACCGAAAATGCGCGGCCAATAACAATCTTCTGCTGATTGCCACCAGAGAGGCCGCCTACCTCCTGATCAAGGCCTGTGACCTTGGTACGGAAGTTATCAACGTAGTTCTGAGAAACCCTATCCTCTTCTTTGCGGTTAAGCAGCAACTTACCAAGAGAAGAGTTAGCAAGCAGAGAGCTTGTGGTGTTCTCAGCAACGTCACGAATTCTAAACAGACCGTCGTTGAAGCGGTCCTCTGGGACATAGCTCAGGCCTGCAGCAATAACGTCTTTGGTGGACTTGCCAGTAATGTCTTTACCGTCGACAAATACCTTGCCGCCCAGGACCTTATCCATACCGTAAATGGTGGTAGCCATCTCTGATCTACCAGCACCAACGATACCTGCAAGACCAACAATCTCGCCTGGATAAATGTTGAGGTTTACGTCAGCAAAACCATAGCCGGTGAACTCAGCAAGCTCAAAAATAGGCTCTGCGTCGTAATCAATGTTTGCGCTCTCGGCAATCTCTTTCTTAATCTCTGCTGCGTCTGGTGGAAGAAGTCCACGTACAAGATCTTCTCGCGTGAAGTCCTCTACCTTGCCGCGCATAGCCATAACGCCGTCGCGCAGAATGCCAATGCTGGTAGAAATCTCAAAGACCTCAGCCAGGCGGTGGGTAATGTAGATGATGCCAATGTTCTTCTGCTTGAGCTCCTGGACTACCTTGAAGAGGCTCTGTACCTCATCAAAAGTAAGTGCGGAAGTTGGCTCGTCCAGAATAAGAATCTCGGAGTGACGCATAAGACCGCGGAGAATCTCAACCATGCCCTGCTCAGCAATAGAAAGTGTCATTGCCTTGCGGTCCAGGTCAAGCTCCCAGCCAATCTCTTTCATGGTGTCTTCGAGCATCTTGTTGAGCTCGGCCTTTGGAGCCTCAAAACCAATGGTGATGTTCTCTCTAACGGTCATGTTAGGGAACAGCATGGGCTCCTGAGGAACCATATAAATGCTGTGTGCAAGTGCGGCCTTAGGGTTGGAGATATCAACCTTTTGACGATCGATAGAAATTTCTCCCTCATCGGCAGAATAAATACCCATGATGATCTTCATGAGGGTAGATTTACCGGAACCGTTGCCACCAATAAGAGAGATGACCTCTCCTGGCGCCAAATCTAAGTTAATGCCTTTTAATACCTCGTTGGAACCAAATGACTTTTTGATTCCGCGGACGGAAAGAAGTGTGTCGCACTGCTCGCACACATCTTTTCCTTCAGGCGACTTTGGGTCAGTGGCATCGACATCGATGTCAAAAGTTTCACCCATAGTACCTCCTACCAAAAAATAACAAACGGCCGTACAAAATCTCACACTTTGAAGATATCTATAAATAGGCATTCTTCAAAGCACCGTCACGGCAAACGGTATTATTACTGCCGTGAATGGTATTTTTGATTGTATCATGAACAATAGTCCGCAATACCTCTATACGTAATTATGGTATTTGTAGTATATCTTCCTGTTAATAGGGAGAATAATTACTATAATGAAGTCTAGTATGTTAGATACAAATGTTTTATCATTAAACAAAAGTATCAACAGGAGGATGCATGGACGAACAAACTTATGCACTAGCCACCAAGGCTGCATGGTATTACTACATGGAAGATAACACCCAGGCTCAGATTGCTGAGGTCATGGGCGTTTCTCGTGCAAAAGTTATTCGTCTGCTTGAAGAGGCTCGCGCTCAAGGCATTGTTCAGTTCAGCTTCAGAAAGAACGATAGCCAGCGCGTTTCCGCAGAACAACTCCTTATTGACCGCTTTGGCCTCAAGGATGCTTTTGTGGTGCCCACTCCCCTGGACAGCTCTACTATTAACCAGTCTATTGCCCAGGGCGCAGCTCACTACGTCTCTGATCACCTGCGCGAGGACGGCTACCTCAACATTGGCTACGGCGATACCGTTAGCCGCATGCTGGGGTTTCTCGCCAAGAACCGCGAAGAATCGCTCAACGTTGTAAGCCTCACGGGCGGCGTGAGCTACTACCTGCCATCCGTTGGCACCACCGCCTACTCCATGCACCTGTTCCTGACGCCGTCTCCACTGGTTGTGTCTTCTCGCCAAGTGCGCGATGCACTTCTTGACGAGAAAAGCCTGCAAGACGTGTCTACTATGACGGAATACGCAGATATGAGTGTGGTCGGCATCGGCGCCGCCGTTGAAGGCGCTACCGTTTTGCGTAACGGCATCCTTAACGAGGGCGAGCTGACCGTGCTTAAGATGCAGGGAGCCGTCGGCGACGTCCTAAATCACTTTATGGATAAAGACGGCAATCTTATTCAGACAGAAATTGAAGATCGCGTCATTAGTACCGATCTAGACAAGCTTCGTCAGCTCAAGAACGTTGTTGGCGTTGCTGGTGGCAAAGATAAAGTTTCGGCAATTAAGGCAGTGCTTAACGGCGGTTATCTGAACGTGTTGATTACGGATTCAGACACCGCTGCTGAGCTGCTTCTTTCGTAAACAAGGAGGATCTGATGAGCAAGTATCTTCTTGCACTAGACGCGGGAACAGGAAGTATTCGCGCCGTTCTCTTTAGTGTTGACGGTGAGCAGGTTGGGGTTGCTCAGCGCGAGTGGGAGCACCACGAGGACCCTCGTTGGCCTGGCAGCATGGACTTTGATTGGGTTGCTGACTGGCAGCTTGCTCTGGACTGCATCAAAGAGGTTCTGGCAAAGACCTCCATTGATCCTAAAGAAATTGCTGGTATCTCCACCACCTGCATGCGCGAGGGAATTCTCCTGTATGACCAGGACGGCAACGAGATTTGGGCGTGCGCTAACGTTGACGCTCGAAGCGTTGACGAGGTCAAGCAGCTCATTGATATGGACCCAGAGCTTGAGAAGAAGATTTACCAGAAGAGTGGCCAGACCTATGCACTAGGCGCTCTACCTCGTCTTCTTTGGGTCAAGAACAAGATGCCAGAAATCTACAACAAGGCAGCCAAGATTGGCATGTTTAACGACTGGCTTGCCTACAAACTCACCGGTATTCTGGCGGTTGAGCCATCAAACGGCAGTACCACTGGCATCATGAGCCTGGAGGAGCGCTCCTGGGATCCAGAGATTGCTAAGGAATGCGGTCTTCGCGACGACCTGTTTGGCCAGGTTATCGAGTGCGGAGAAGTTCTTGGCGCCGTAACTGCAGACGCCGCAGCAGAGACGGGCCTTGCCGAGGGTACACCTGTTGTTGTCGGCGGCGGTGATTGCCAGCTGGGCATGATTGGCGTTGGTGCTTGCGAGCCTGGTCAGGCTGGTGTTTTTGGCGGCAGCTTCTGGCAGTACGAGTTCAACACCGATAAGAGCACTCCAGACCCAGACTATCGCGTTCGCGTAAACTGCCATGCTATTCCGCAGATTTGGCAGTACGAGGCTCTGGCATTCAAGCCCGGTCTGGTTATGCGCTGGTATCGCGACGGCTTCTGCCAGGCAGAAAAGGTCGAAGCAAAAGAGCGCGGTATTGACGTGTATGACGTCATGAACGAGCACGCTGCAGAGATTCCTGCTGGTAGCCACGGTATGCTTTGCTGCTTCAGTGACGTTATGAACTACATCCACTGGACTCACGCAAGCCCAACGTTCACCAACTTTGAGCTTGATCCAGAGCGTTTCAATAAGTACACCTTCTATCGCGCAATTTTGGAGAACACCGCTCTTCTCGTCCGTGGCCATATTGACCTGGTCAAAGAGGCTACCGGCAATGAGCCAGACGAGCTCATCTTTGCAGGCGGCGCTTCCAAGAGTCCTCTGTGGGCGCAGATTGTTGCCGACGTTACCGGCAAGAACGTCCGCATTCCAGAGGTCAAAGAGGCAACTGCCCTGGGCGCCGCTGTCCTTGCGGGCTACGGTGTAGGCATCTACCCAAGCATCGCTGAGGGTGCACAGCGCGTCGTTAAATGGGATAAGACATTCTCCCCCAACCCAGACAACAAGGCTGTTTACGACCAGCTCTATGTCCAGTGGAAGGATGTTTACAAGAGTCAGCTTGAGCTTGCAGAAAAGGGCAAGGTCAAGAGCATGTGGAGAGCGCCTGGTCTATAAGCACCGGGACTCCGCCGTGCCACGGTTACGCGTGACACGCAAAAAGAACGTTTGGTCGCAGTACAAGTTGCGCCTGAAAGGAAAGCAAGATGTTTATTGTCAACGAGAACGATTTTGAGTACAGGTGCGGAGATCATGGCCCTAAGTACCTGATGAAGGGTCCTCGCATGAACTATGCCATGGTCCAGTTCCAGCCAGGCCAGGATTTCCAGGCCCACTACCACAACATCATGGAGGAGAACTTCCACATCCTCCAGGGCAAGATTGACATTGTGGTTGACGGCGAGGTTCACACTCTCTCGGCTGGCGACTTCATCCACATTGAGCCCGGCGAGGTCCACTACGTCAACAACCCTTATGACGAGCCAATCGTTATGGTCTCAACCCTTGCTCCTTTCCAGGAGGTCGACAAGGTTGAGGTGGAGAACCCTACCTACTAAGATCAACATCCGGCGAGAAAAACCAGCACTTGACGAGAAAATCGTTCAAGCGCAGCGTTCTTCTCGCCGGAGCAAACACGAAGAGGGCTGCCTGGTGGCGGTACTCTTTTAGAGCGGGTAGCCACAAAAAATGCCGCCGGAAAACCGACGGCATTTTCAGAACATAGGGAAAGAAACACAAGGTTTAGCCGGTCGTTGAAACCGGCTGGGTATTTGCCAAACTTACTTGTTGGACTGCTTAATCATCCAAATGGTCTTGGAGAGAAGAGCAATGTGCTCGTCCATTGCTGCGGAAACAAGGAAGTTATCCTCAGCGTCTGCGTCCTTCTTGATCTCTGTTGCGAGTGCACGAATTACCTCGTAGTCAGCAAGAATAGCCTGGTAAATCTCCTGTGGATTCTTGAAGCCCTCTGCTGCCTCGGAAAGCGTTGCGTTTTTGAGGAAGGAATCCATGGAGCCCAGTGGAGAGCCATCGTTCATCAGAATGAGCTCGGCAACCTCATCAAGCTGGTCGTACATTGCGCCATAAACCTCGTCGAGGTCAGTGTGGACGTTATAGAATGAAGGGCCGCTGACGTACCAATGGAAGTTGTGAATCTTGTGAGCCTCAACAGCGTAGTTGGCGAGAAGAACATTGAGCTTATCGTTTAGCATAATTAGACCTTTCTGGTTAGATACATCATTTACTTAACTAGTAGTGATTCCTAGTTAACTGTTATGTTCCCAATATAAGTTAGCCTATACTTACTTTTTCAACTTTTTCAGAGATTTTTTTCGGCCGTTATGTTGCGACAAAAAAACGACCCCTCTGACCTATATCAGAAGGGTCGTTTACACCATCTAAAAGAAATTCTATTAGTGCTTACGCCTACTCATGAAACCCGCAGTAGCAAGAATAGATCCCGCGCTTGCTAGAAGACCAGTAACAGATGCAGCGTCGCCAGTTTCTGGAAGTACTGATTTCTTTGAACGACGCCCAGAAGGAGTCTGCTCCTGAGCAGCATTATTTGATTGCTCTTGTGCATTCTGGCTCTGAGTCTCGGAATCTGCAGGGGTTGATGGGTCTGCAGGGGTTGATGGGTCTGCAGGGGTTGATGGGTCTGCAGGGGT